>NZ_MOWQ01000002.1:0-125700 GCF_002095565.1 Leuconostoc sp. BM2
TTAGATGTGTCCAAGTATATTCATTGGTTCAACAACGAAAGAATCAGTCTTGCCAATCAAAAAATAAAAGTTGCCTAATCAGTTCAGCCCTAGATAAAAAATAGTCCGAATTATTGACTTATGAGCATTATTACCACATGTCTTTTAATGTTTAAGAACACTTTAATTTGTTTAGGATATCAAAACTTACCCAAACCCTAAATAAAATATCGTATAGTGATAGTAGTAAACTTTAAAATTAATCATCTAACTATACTTTGTGAACGGAGATTTGCTGATGAAAGTACCAATGACAACCCCATTAGAACAGCTGCGTAGCGGCTTAATGACTTTACAAAACAAGACACTTATTGTTATTGCTAATTTCCGCAATAACATTTTGCACAATCGTGACTTGCGACGTGAACGTCCTATAAAAATGTCAGATACACGAGAATTGACAATTGTTCCTTACGAAGAAAAATCTAAGGTAGTTGACAATACGAGCTTTGCCTATGCACTTGAAGCTTCCATTACTGAAAGCGAACAAACACAAAAACAACATCATAGTAAATTATTGCGTGGTTTCAAAAATTTCTTCTACCATCCCCTACGTGTATTAGCGGCACTCATTATTATTATCTTATCTGTATATATTGCGTTAATGTTTGTAAAAGAAACTAATACCAACCAAAATCCGATTTCAAATTCACAACCACAATACAAAACCAAAAATTAAAAAGATGAGAACCAATGACGGTTCTCATCTTTTTAATTTTTAAAGGAATGAATTGGCGCGGGAATGTGCCCACCACGATTAATAAAATCAGCACTTGATTTTTCAACAACTGGCATAACTGGTGCAGTTCCTAAAAGGCCACCATAATCGACCATGTCCCCGACGTATTTCCCAATTGTTGGCAAAATTCGAACGGCCGTTGTTTTGTTATTTTGTACGCCAATTGCTGCTTCATCAGCAATCATCGCACTAATCGTTGTAGCTGGCGTGTCTCCGGGGATAGCAATCATATCCAAACCAACAGAACAAACCGAAGTCATGGCTTCAAGTTTGGCCAAAGATAATACCCCAGCTTTCGCAGCATCAATCATACCAGCATCTTCAGACACAGGAATAAAGGCACCCGATAAACCACCAACGCGCTGTGAGGCCATAACACCGCCTTTTTTGACAGCATCATTTAGTAACATCAATGCCGCTGTTGTACCATGCGCACCGACTTGCTCGAGACCAATTTCTTCCAGAACTTCTGCCACTGAATCACCACGTGCTGGCGTTGGTGCTAGACTAAGATCAACAATTCCAAACTCAACACCAAGACGTTGTGCCGCCAAAGAACCAACCATTTGACCAACACGTGTGATTTTAAACGCGGTCTGTTTGACAGTTTCAGCAACAACTTGAATCGACTCACCCTTAACTTTTTCAATGGCACGTTTGACAACACCCGGCCCTGAAACACCCACGTTAATGACAACGTCTGGCTCACTGACACCGTGAAAAGCACCAGCCATAAATGGATTATCCTCAACCGCGTTAGCAAAAATAACCAACTTAGCATTAGCAGTATCAGATTTTTCAGCAATTGCCATCACTGTTTCACCCATTAATTTGATGGCATCCAAGTTGATACCTGCTTTTGTCGATCCGATGTTAACACTTGACATAACCAGATCGGTTTCAGTTAATGCGCGTGGCATTGACTTAATCAAAGCCAAGTCACCATTAGCAAATCCTTTTTGAACTAATGCCGAATATCCCCCAATGAAATCAACACCAACAGTTTTGGCCGCATCATCCATAGCATGAGCGTAGTACAGCATCTCATCAGGCGTTGCGTGCCCAGCAATTAAGGCAATTGGTGTCACACTGATTCGTTTATTAGTGATGGGTATGCCAAATTCACGTTCAATTTGTTCAGCTACCGAAACCAAATCTTTAGCATAAGTTGTAATTTTATTATAAATATTTTGGGCGGTAGTTTTCGGATCACCCGCCACAGTATCTAGTAAAGAAATTCCCATCGTGATAGTACGAATATCAAGATGTTCTTCTTCAACCATCTGAATTGTTTCAAGTATTTGCTTTGTTTCCATTTTGTCTCCAGTAAACTGTGCTGAGATAGATGTAATTATCGTACTCAGAAGAGTTGATCTTGCGTTGAAACACGTGACATTGTCTCAAATATTTCTTCACGTTGCGTATGAATTGTTACACCCAATTCAGCACCCAACTGATTTAGCTCATCTTGTAATGCGTTAAACTGTTCATCTAGTGTTTCTAAATTGACTAACATACTCATGGTAAAAATATTTTGCATGATAGTTTGTGAAACATCTAAAATATTAATATGATGTTTTGATAAATTGCCAGCCACAGCTGCAATAATACCTGGCTTGTCTTGTCCCACAACTGTTACAACCGCTTTACTCATAATAATTCTCCATTTCATGTAATTATTTTAATAACGATGTTGATGGCGAGATTGCCATACCTTATAAAGCTCATCTAATCCTGAATCCGCCAAAACTTTAGCATAAGTTTTTGGCATCTGTGACAAGGCAATCGCAGATAGTTGTTTCTCAAATGGTGCAATCCGACTTGATACGATTTTATCACATCGATAGGATGCCAAATCAGCTATCACATTGGTATCTTGGTGAATCAAACTATCATCAATTGTCAACCACCCTAATTTACCTTTAACCAAAAATGGCTGAACCCAAGACGTCACTGTCAAATGCCAAGCATAACCATCTTCTTCACGAACAACTCGGTCAATATGCACCGTTGCTAACGCTGTACGTTTCGGTAGCATTAAGTCAAAAACACCTTGTTGTGATTTCGCCGATGAAACAACTAAAAAATCTGTAACACTTCCGGGATGCCAAGAGCGATATTCTATTTTTTTGGAACCAACCATAATTTGTGAAGCGTATGGCTGTCGGATAACTAATGCTTTCATCTAGCTTCCTAGTTTAAAGATTAAACCTAAAAGATTTCGCCACTAAAAGGTATCTCAGCTAAGGCATCAAAATCGTAAGTGGCTAAGTCTTCTACGCTTGTTAAGTAGGCAGTCAACGGGATACCCATCATCAAATTAACGGCCCCTTCTTTTTCCTTAACAACAATTACTGGTATCTTGTTTGCAACCGCATATCCGAATTCCCATGCTGTTCCAGGGTCTACCTCCTGCCCAACATAGTCAATCACTGCTACCATAACATCTGCATTGTTAATGGCATCAACGTCACCATTATAAGTCGCGATTCGCCATTCGGGAGAAAACATTTCAAATTCTTCATGCTGATGTTCACGAGGTGAAAATACAGATGAGGCTGTTGCATTTTTTTTCAAAGCAGATTCCGCTCTTGCCACACGGTCAACTTGCTCTTTATCGAAAAAAGGACTCGCCAAGTAGATTGTTTTTGCCATTTTTTTGCTCCAATTTTGTTAATAATACTAGTCTACCAGATAGCTGGTTATTCGACTAGTAATTCTTTTAACAAAAAAACGTGTTTTTAAACACGTTTTTAACGATACTGACGTTCGCCATCTTGCCAGCCCAAAAATTGAAATTGATGCTTTTGGGAAGTCGGTATTATAACATTCACATGAGAATCTAATAGCTGCGATTGGAATATTTTTTCATATTGTTCCACAGACACATGTTGTCTTTCAGACAACTGTTTTTCAACCGATTCAGCAGGTATTGATGACCTAAAATCTGGTTGAAGTGTCATTGAATAGAGCTCTGCTTCTGCACCAGAACCATAACTGAAAATAGCAATTTTTTCACCTGGATTCAAATCTTTTGAATGACTAAGCAATGACAAAAAACTAAGATAAACTGAACCAGTATACAAATTGCCAACATGACGGCTAAACTGTTGACTCGCAATTAAGTTAGTAACCAAACGTTTCTGGTGCGATTCATCAGCTTCAGACATAATTTGATCTAAAGCTTTTTTCCCCATTTTAGTGTAAGGCAAATGAAACGCAAATCCAGCAAAGTCATTCAAAACATGCGTTGTCTGATTTTTATAACGTTGCCAAAGCGTCAAAAACATTTCTTTATATACTTCAGTAGAAAGATGACCATCAACAAGTGCTTCAGTACGATCAACAGGTCGCCAAAAATCTGCTACTTCACGACTCATGTAGACAGAATCATCGTTAATTATTGTAATACGCGGATTAGTAGCAACAATCATTGCCACAGCGCCTGCTCCCTGCGTGACTTCTCCAGCCGTCGCCAACCCATAGCGGGCAATGTCTGAGGCAATAACGAGGACTCTTTTATCCGGATGAGCAGCAACATAATCACGCGCCTGCATCAAACCATACGTTCCAGCATAACAAGCCTGCTTAAGTTCAATCGTTCTGACAAACTCAGATAGTTGTAATAATTTTTGAACATAAATCGCACTCGACTTTGAATTATCAATACCTGATTCTGTGGCGAAAACCACCATATCAATGGTTTGCCTTTCTTGATCGTTAACGATTTGTCGCGCCGCATTAGCCCCCATCGTGACGACATCTTCATAATTAGGTATGACAGCCTGCTCATCTTGGCCAATGCCAATTGTATATTTATCCGGTTCGTCACCTCTTGCTTTCGCCAATGTTACTAAATCTAACACATATTCTGGTGTATAAAAAGCAATTTTGTCGATTCCAATATTCACTTTAAATTACCTCGATTACAATTTTAATGACTACATTCGTTTTAACAATTATTCTGCAACAGAGAGACCTTAGTACAAGGCTTTGACTTTGTCTTGAATGCTTTCATTGTTAATAAATTCATCATACGTTGTATCAACACGATCAACAGCACCTTTTGCGGATACTTCAATCACATGGTTAGCAGTTGTTGCCAAAAACTCATGATCGTGCGATGTCATAATGATTGAACCTTTGAATGCAACGACCGCATCGTTGAGTGACTGAATTGATTCCAAATCCAAATGATTTGTCGGATCGTCCATCAGCAAAACGTTTGCTTTAAGTAGCATCATTTTGGCTAACACAATGCGAACCTTCTCACCACCAGACAAAACATTAATTTGCTTTAGTGAGTCATCTCCCCGGAACAACATCTGACCTAACATGCCACGTAGACTTGTATTATCTTTTTGTTCTTCTTCTGCAAAATCACGTAGCCAGTCTAAAATAGTTAAATCTTGATTTTCAAAATTATCATTCAAATCTTTCGCAATATAGGACTGAGACGTAGTAACACCCCAAGTGACAGTCCCTTCATCAGGTTCTAAGGTTCCCGCAATAATTTGCATCAAAGTGGTAGTTGCTAAATCCGAACGGGACAAAATGGCAATCTTATCTCCCGGGCGACCAATAAAGGAAATATTATCTAGGACTTTTTCGCCATCAATTGTTTTGGAAACATTTTCAACACGAACCATATCATTACCCAACTCGCGATTTAATGGGAAGTTAATAAAGGGATATTTTCGTGATGAGGGCTTGATATCATCCAGCGTTATCTTATCCATTTGCTTCTTTCGAGCCGTCGCCTGCTTAGACTTTGAAGCATTCGCAGAAAAACGTGCTACGAATTCTTGCAACTGTTTAATTTGTTCTTCTTTTTTGTCATTCTGTTGTGAAGCTAAACGTTGCGCCAATTCAGAAGACTCGCGCCAAAAATCATAGTTTCCGACAAACGGCGTAATCTTACCAAAGTCAACATCCAAAATATTCGTTGAGACCGCGTTCAAAAAATGGCGATCATGGGACACAACGATGACCAAGTTAGGAAAATCAGCCAAAAAATCCTCTAACCAATTAATTGTTTGGACATCTAGTCCGTTAGTTGGTTCATCCAAGACTAAGATATCTGGATTACCAAACAGTGCCTGAGCCAATAATACTTTGACTTTATCATTTTCTGTAAGTTCACCCATTAGCGTGTACTGCATGTCATCGCCGATGCCTAATTTACTAAGTAATTGCCCAGCTTCTACTTCAGCATTCCAGCCATCTAGTTCTTCAAATTCCGCACCTAAATCAGCCACTCGAACACCATCTTCATCGTTAAAATCTGGCTTCGCATAAATAGCGTCCATCTCAGTTTTAATTTGATAGAGTCTTTCGTGACCCTGAATCACAGTGTCTAATACTGTAAATTCATCAAAAGCAAAGTGATCCTGCTGTAAAGAAGACATTCTTTCGCCATCACCAATTGTGATCGTTCCTTCTGTGGGCTGTAATTCACCTTGAAGTAACTTCAAAAAAGTAGATTTACCAGCACCATTAGCACCGATAATGCCGTATGTATTGCCGGGCGTCAACTTTAAGTTGACGTCTTGATATAATTTTGGTCCTGAAAAACTAAAACTCATATTTGCGACTGTAATCACGTTAAGATCCTCCAATTTAAAAACTTGCCAAATCACATCATCATACCGCGTGATTTTACCAAATTACCTTATATTAGTGTAACAGAAAAAGCGCTAATTATCGCGCTTTTTCTAAATATCAATATGAAACAATCTCTCGGCCAATTAAGATTTAAAACCGCCATCAACCGGTAATTGAATATCGTCCTCTGTGCTGTCAGACAAATTGTGGAATCCCGCTTCAACAGGAATTTGATTTTCATCTGGATCGTCTCGCGTGTCACCAAAGAAAGTAAATAAGCTAAGGACAATATACATCAATCCAAAGTAGAAGCCATACTCGTGTGATACTAAGTCAAGCAACAATGTTGAAATTACTGTAAAGAGTACTGGTAAAAAAAGCAATACAAGTGGTGAGTAGCCGCGTTTGCGAACTTGATAACCCAAATACAAAGTGTAGATGCTGTTTAATAACATGTAGAAAAATATCACTTTGTGCAGACCACTCATATTAGTAATCCTGCCTAAAAATGGTAATAAAATACCCAAAGCAAATGCTGCGAGCCATTGATAGCCATAATATTTTATAAATTTTTCCATCATCGTTGCACCCGCCTTAAAAAGTTCTCATTATTTTATTATATTATACCCGATTACTGCAACTCACGCAAGACACTAATAGCCGACAAAGCGTAGAGTGGTGCAGTTTCAGCACGCAGTATCCGTGGGCCTAATCCAGCAGAAACAAAATCAACCTGAGTCATTTCTTGAATTTCATCTACTGTTAATCCACCTTCTGGTCCAAAGACCAAGACTAAATGACCATTATTTGGTACATGATTGACAGCGTCAATAAAAGCAGATATTTCACCCTCTTTTGCCGATTCTTCCCAAGCTACTATACCTTTGTCTTTTGGTAAATGTATTGCTGTTTTCCAAGTCAAAAAATCAATTTCTGGTATAATCAAACGATGCGACTGCTCAGCCGCTGCTTCCGTAATTTTTTGCAAGCGAGCTATTTTTTTGTCTTGTTGTTTGCGCCAATCGGCGACAGTGCGCGCCATTTCTGTGAAAATAATTCGTGTGGCACCTAACTCAGTAATTTTCTGAACGAACCATTCTGAACGGTCATTTTTTAAAGGTGATACAATGACTGTCACGTTAATCGGTATCTCAACAATTTGATTGAGATGCTCAATGACCGCCATGGATATTTGGTTCGCATCAATTTGAGTCACCTGACCAATGACAAGTTGTTGATTACTATCCACAAATTCCGCTTTTGTACCAACACGTGCCCGTAAAACACGACCAAAATGATTAAATGCAGCATCTTCACGGGTTAAATTAATGATTTCATGATTGATAGTACGTTTTAGAAAATATCGTTGCATTAATGATTCCCTTTAAAATTTATTGTCTTGAATGGCTAGTGCTATTTGCCTCAAAATATGTGTATCATGTTCAGCAATCATATTAACTAAAAAATCAACTTACACAAAAACGCAAGGCAAAGTATGTGACGACACTTGCCCATAATGGACCATGTTGGACTCGAACCAACGACCGGACGGTTATGAGCCATCTGCTCTAACCAACTGAGCTAATGGTCCAATACAATTATTGTACCAAAATTCTGGCTAATCTGCCATCCTGATTAAGCAACAAAAAAGCGCCGTTTGGCGCCACTTTGCTGGATTTTGACTCATGTCCTACTTAGTTTGTAAGTTAAAGTATGTGATTATCACGGGAGAATAATTATGAGTGCCAAAATTCATTATCGTACTATCAATTCAATCGTACAATAATAGTATAACACATTAAATAGTAATGATTACTTTTTATTCTAATTGACTTTTAGCAATGAATGCATGCCATTTACCCATAATCATATGCTCGCTAATCACAAAATGAGATCGACCTAATTGGTCAATTATTTGAGGCGCTATATCATCATAGATACCTGAAACCAAAAAATAGCCATCTTTTTTCAAATGTTTGGTAACTTGTGGTATCAGTCTCTCAATAACATCGGCCAAAATATTTGCCACTACTAAATTAACTTTTAGATTACTATCGACAGACTCAAGTAAATCACTCACCACAACAGTAACATCTTTAGCTACTGGATTTAATGTCAAGTTGGCTTGTGCCACTGCTACTGCAGATTCATCAATATCAGTAGCCAAAACAGTATCAACGCCCAATTGTTTGGCTGCTACGGCTAAAACACCTGACCCTGTTCCCACGTCAATCATGCTTTCACCACTGCGAATGACCGTTTCTAATGCCTGAAGCATTAGTCGTGTTGTCTCATGTGTGCCCGGACCAAAAGCTAGTTGTGGATCCATGATAATCGGATATTCATCTCGCTGGTTTGGCAGATACGCTTCCCATGATGGCACAACTGTCAAATGGCGTGTAATACGTGTCGCGTGGTAATAGTTTTTCCATTCATTTTCCCATTCCGATTGTGCAACACCTGCAACAGTAACACTGCCCGGTGTTGCATCAATACCATAACGTTGTAATTCATTTAGCTGAGACTGAATGTTAGTTACGGTCGCCGACAACTGCTCGTTATTCTCAAAATAAGCAATAACTTTGACAGGTACTTGATCATCAACGATTTGCACACCATCAGCACCAACAGTCCTCAAAATATCTGCAACAGATTCGACTGCTTCATTTTGGGTTGCAATTGTGACTGCTTGCCAATTATTTTTCGTCATCGTATACTACCACAACTTTTCCAATTGTGCGACCCTCCTCGACGGTTCGGGTTGCAGCACGTATATTTTCTACTGTAAAGCCTTGATAAGTCTTCGTTAGTGTTGTCTTGAGTTCACCCTTATCAAGTAATACGGCTATTTTTTCAAGTGCCATACCTTGGGATAACATATCGACATGATAGTTACCCTTGGCAAACATGAAGACCCAACTAAATTGCGCACCAATGTTTTTTAACGGTCCCATATCAATTGGCGCTGTTGTTTCAACAATTGAGGCTATTGTGCCAAATGGTTTAATGATTTGTGTGACTGTTGGCCAATAGGCATCTGTACTTTGCAAAATTGCAACATGATCAACTTTTGGATACTGAATATGTTGTAACTGGTCAACCAAATCCTGATGATAATCTAAAATAAAATCAGCCCCTAGCGACTTTACCCACGCAACTGATTCTGGTCTTGAAGCTGTTGTAATGACTGTCAATCCAATGTACTTTGCTAATTGAATCAGTATTGATCCAACGCCACCAGCACCATTGATAATCAGAATTGAACGATTAGAAATACTCTCTTTTTCTAAATCGTAGCCAAAAGCATCATGTAAAATTTCAAAAGCTGTGATAGAAGTCAGCGGCATCGCACTGATTTCAGCGATTGATAAATTATGAGGTGCATGTCCAACCAAATCTGCTTCAACAACTTGGTAGGCTGCGTTTGATCCTTGTTTCATTTGTGAACCAGCGTAATAAACAAGGTCCCCAACATCAAATCTTGATACTTCCGTACCGACCTTAACCACCTCACCAACTGCGTCAAATCCTAAAATTCGAAATTGTCCTTCGGCTTTATAACCAGCTCGCATTTTCGTATCAACTGGATTAACAGAAGTTGCCAAAACTTTGACCAAAATTTCTGAGTCACTTGGGATGGGCTGTTTGACTTGCTTAGATATGAAAACCTGAGGGTCATCAATATTTCTTGCGCGATCAAAACCAATCGCCGTCATTTTATGTTGACGTCCAATCGCCCATATACTTTTAATTTTGTCTAATATATTCATTCAGCTAACCCACTATTCAAAATATTATTTAAAGTGTCTTTGGTAATTTGATATTCTGGCTTGAAATTTTTTGTACGATACAACAACTCGATCGTAGCAATTTTGTCTGATGAAGTCGGCAGCTTATCCTTTAGGACGCGATCCCAGTTGTTGGCAACCATTGCATATTCAACCAATCGCAGTTCTTCCTGCGTTAGCTTACTAGCGGCTGACTCATTCTTTTTAATTTGTTCATCCACATACTTTTGTACCAACGCTTGACCTGCTGGTAAGCCAATCGGCTTTACTTGATAGGTCACTTTGGCATTGTGATATTTGTCAAATTTCACCGCAGTTATCTTGAAGTCACGATCACGTTGCAACGTTTCCAAATAACGTTGTGACAAGGCAGCCATAACAGATGATTTTTGATATTTAGTACCAGAAAAAGTAACCGAATCAGCTACTTTTTGATCTGATTGTAATGCTTTTTGAATGCTGCTAGCAATTTCAGCTTGCCATTTTTTTGTCGTTAAATTAACAACACTTTGCTTGTTATTAGTAGATGAATCACCTGTTAATCCAAATTCTAAAGCCGTTTTGGCATCTTTTTTAACTACTTGTTGCCGTGTCGTTTGTGAAACACCATCAACACCAAAAACTATTCTAGCAACCACGCCACTCACAACTAAAATCATCACAGCAATCGACAACGATGCCAAAATGATATTGGGTTTTATCAGTTGGCGCTTTTTGGTGGACCAATTACGCTCAACACGAGAACGATTTTGTTTAGTTTCCTCTGGCATATTGGGCATCGTCCTCCGTTTTGAGTACGGCCATGAAGGCTTCTTGTGGTACATCTACCGTACCAACTGATTTCATTCGTGCCTTACCACGTTTTTGCTTATCGAGCAATTTAGCACGTCGGTCTGGATCACCAGTGTGAATTTTGGCAGTAACATCTTTACGATAGGCCTTGATATTTGTTCGCGCTAATATTTTAGCACCAATCGCCGCTTGAACAGGAATTTCAAAGTTTTGACGCGGAATAATCCCCTTTAACTTTGAAGTAATGATTCGCCCACGCTCTGCCGCAAAATCACGATGAACTATGAAACTCAAGGCATCCACTTTCTCGCTATTTAACAAAATATCAATTTTGACCAAATCAGATTGGCGGTATGCTGATAACTCGTAATCCAATGAAGCATATCCGCGTGTACTTGACTTTAGTTTGTCGAAAAAGTTAAATATAATCTCAGACAGTGGCATATAGTATTTGACATTGACACGAGTTTCATCCAAATACTCCATCGTGTCAAATTCGCCACGCTTTCGCTGTGCCAACTCCATTACTGCACCGACATAGTCATTGGGTACCATAATTTGAGCATGAACATACGGTTCTTCAATCGTTTTAATTTTTGATGCCTCTGGCATTTCAGAAGGATTTTCAATAGCAATTGTTTCGCCTTCTGTTGTGGTAACTTTATAAGTTACTGATGGTGCAGTCGTAACCAGATCAAGTCCAAATTCTCGCTCTAGTCGCTCTTGAATCACGTCCATGTGCAATAAGCCAAGGAAACCAACACGATAACCAAACCCCAGTGCTTGTGAAGTTTCTGGTTCAAACGTCAATGCGGCATCGTTAAGCTGAAGTTTCTCGAGCGCCTCTCGTAAATCAGTATATTTAGCATTATCTGAAGGATACAACCCTGAATAGACCATTGGTGTCATTGGCTTATAGCCTGCCAATGGCTCACTGGCTGGATGATCAACTAGTGTAATCGTATCACCTGAATGTGTCGTATGAATATCTTTAATCGCTGCAGTCAAATAGCCTACATCACCCGCCATCAGGTAATCACGCTTTTGCGCATTTGGCGACATTACGCCGACCTCCGTGACCTCATATTCAGCCCCAGTATTCATCATACGAATTTTATCACCGGGCTTAACGATTCCCTCACGAACACGCATGTTCACTACCACTCCACGATAAGCGTCATACGCAGAATCAAAAATCAATGCCCGAAGCGGTGCGTCAATTTCACCTTCTGGTGCGGGTAAGTCTGCCACAATTTTCTCCAATAATTCTGGAATTCCAATACCTTGCTTTGCTGAAGCTAAAACCGCATCAGATGCATCAATACCAATGACGTCTTCAATTTCTTGTCGTACTTTTTCAGGATCAGCTGCGGGCAAATCAATTTTGTTGATGACCGGTAGAATCTCTAAATCATTTTCAAGCGCTAAATAGACATTGGCCAGCGTTTGTGCTTCAACGCCTTGCGCAGCATCAACTACCAAAATTGCACCTTCGGCAGCAGCCAAAGCACGCGAAACTTCGTAGGAAAAATCAACATGCCCTGGTGTATCAATCAAGTGAAAAATATAAGTTTCACCGTCGTTTGCATCATAATGAACTTCAACGGCATTTAATTTAATCGTAATGCCACGTTCACGTTCCAAATCCATTGTATCTAACAATTGATTTTGCATATCGCGTTCTGCAACCGTGTGCGTTTGCTCTAAAATTCGATCCGCAATGGTTGATTTACCATGATCAATATGTGCAACAATCGAAAAATTACGGATATGCTTTTGTCGTTCTTTTAATTGTGTTAAATCTAGTTCTGTCATAATTGGCATTTTTCTTTCAGTTTTATGTCTATTTAATTTTACCATAAAGGTCGCAATTACTTTCGACTCAGCTTTGATATATTTAGTGAAATAAGCGCCAATTTTTAATAAAAAAAAGACCCAATTACTTAAGTCTTTTTCATTCAATATTAAAACTTTAAAATATGTGGCCCAGTAGTCTGAAGACCACCAGATAGCAGCCTCATAACAGTAATCATTGTTTCATCAGATACTAACTTTGGTTTACCATTAACTAGTGTTTCATAGACCGTGTCATAAATACGGCCATAGTCGCCCTGAACGCTAGGTATATACTTATCAATGCGATCGCCACTCTGATTATAATACACTAAGTGACCAAAATTCTGTGGGGCGTCACTACCAAATCTTGGACTTCCAGGCATAATACCCGTCTTTAAGTCATTTTCTTGTTCATCAACGGTATATTTGATGAATTTACCTTTTGTGCCTCTTAGTTGCCACTTTGGATATTGAATCGTAGCTAACTCGGTCGTCTGAATAGTTGCTTTAAAGGATTCTGGATAAAACAAATTGACCTCAATTTGGTCTTCTAAATGACTTTCAAGCACACGTGTTGCGCGTAAATCGTATACAGCCGCTTGTGGCGCCCCAAACAAACTGACAACTTGGTCAATTAAGTGAACACCATGACCAAATAGAGAGCCGTCAATCGCAGACCCTTCTAATTGACCATCCAGAGGACGATAGTGATCCATGTGAACTTCTAGGTCCGTTAATCGCCCCAAGTAACCGTTAGCAATTACTTGCTGTACCGTCAAAAAGTCGCTGTCAAATCTTCGACTTTGAAAAGGCATTAAAAATAAATTATTTTCCGCCGCCAGTTTAACAAGTTCTTCTGCCTCCTCAACACTGGCAGCCATCGGCTTATCCACTAACACGTTTTTGCCTGCTTGTAATAATTGTTTTGTAACTTGATAATGACTTTGTGATGGTGTCACAACAACCACTAAATCCAAACTATCATCAGTCACAATGTCTTCAATATCTGTCGTAAATATTGTGCCAGTTGCTTCAAGTTCAGCTTGTTCAGTTGGCTTTTTTCCAAGCGTTGGCGTTACGACACGTGTAACCCTAAATTTATCTTGTCGTAACTTTAAATAAGGTAAATGGTAGCGATTGGTACTTTTTCCGAAGCCTACAAAAGCAATATTTATCATCATGAGCCTCCAGTCATTTTATACTTCACTATAACACATAACAAAATATATTTACTTAATGACGATTTGCGTCAAATCTCCTAATCCGTTGGTGAGTCGTTGTATAACGTTCAGCTGAGCATATCGATTATCTTTAACAGATTCATCTTCAGCGTTAACCATTGTTTCATCAAAATAAGCTGCGATTGGTTGTTGCAATTTTGCCAAAGCCACGTAGAGATTTTCTGCACCATCATGCATCAAAGTATTTAAATCAAGCGTTAACGTTGCTTGATATAGGTCTTTTTCAGACTTATTTTCAAATTTAGCAGGATCAACCGTCGCATTAGTTACTTGCTTTACAGCTAAACGATCCACACGAGTCAACGCCTCAATTACATCTCGGAAGCCGGCATCACTACTATGTTGGGACAAGACTTCAATTCGCTGACTAATGTATACAATATCTGCTCTTTCAACATTGCCTAATCCAGCAGTGACAATGTCTTGACGTATTCCAGCATCTAGTGACAATTTGCGAACACGATCCAACATGAAATCAACAACCGTCGTCAAATCAGTTTCAGCTACCACACCTTGCTGTTGCACAAAGTCGGCTAACAAAGGTTGTAAATCAATATGCCAATTTTTATCCACCAATGTACGCACGATGCCGGTAGCCGCACGTCGCAAGCCATAAGGATCATTAGAACCACTTGGTATTAGTCCAGCGGCAAAGAATGTCACAATGCTGTCAAGTTTATCTGCAACGGCCAACAAAGCGCCTACTTCAGATTGTGCAACATCACCATTGGCTGAAGTTGGCATATAATGTTCTCGAATGGCTGTTGCAACCGCATCATTTTCGCCAAAAAGCTTGGCATAATGTTCGCCCATAATGCCTTGAAGTTCATCAAACTCACCAACCATGCCGGTCATCAAATCAAATTTATAAATTTCTGATGCGCGGGTCAAATCAGACTGCTGTGTGGCATCAAACTTCAAAGCAGTCGCCATTGCTGAAGCCAAAGCACCAGTTCGTTGCATGTGTTCATACACAGTACCAATTTTTTCATGGAAGACTAACTTTTTAACTTTAGTCATGTAATCAGAAATTGATTTGGTTTGATCTTCATGATAGAAGAATTCGGCATCTTCTAACCTTGCCACCAACACTTTTTCATTTCCCGCAATAACATTGTCTAAATGTTCACGATTACCATTTCGTATTGACAAAAAGTGCGGCAATAATTGTCCTTTTTCGTTCGTCACAAAGAAGAAACGCTGATGTTCACGCATTGATGTAATCAAAACTTCATCTGGAATTTCCAAATATTTCTCATCGAAACTGCCTGCGAAGGCTGTCGGCCACTCAACAATATTATTGACTTCTTCTAATAAATCTTGCGCCGCATCGGTGTCAAGTTGCAGAACCCAACCATTAGCTTCAGCAATTGTATTCAACTGTGATCGAATTTCATTTTTACGCACTGTGGCATCAACAACAACATTAGCACTTTGCAACGTCGTCACATAATTATCCGCAGAAGTGATTTCAATATGTTCTGAAGATAGGAAACGATGACCACGTGTAAAACGATCTGTGGCAATATCCAACACATTGAAAGAGATAATCTCATTATCCAATAATGCTACGAGCCAACGAATAGGTCGAACATACAAAAAGCTGTGATTAGCCCACTTCATATAAGTTGAAAATTTCATTTGGGCGACAACTTCATCACCAATTTTAGCTAAAATTTCATTTGCTGCTACACCAGCAGTATGTTTTGTTAGCCAAACATATCCATCTTTAATTTCAAATGCTTCAGGATTAGCACCTTGACCACGTGCAAAACCTAATGCTGCTTTTGTCCAATTACCGTTTTCGTCTTGTGCGCGGTCAACAGATGGCCCGCGCTTTTCTTCGCTCAAACTTTCTGATGTTTCAGCGACATCTGTCAGAACAACAGCCAAACGTCGTGGGGTTGAATATGGTTTAATATCACCGACTGTTAAGCGATGCTCTGATAAGAATTTCTTAGTTCTTTCAATTAACTGAATTTCTGAACTAGTTACCAAATGAGCTGGTATTTCTTCAAGTCCAATTTCTAATAAAAATGTTGACATTAATTATTCTCCAATTTAAATTGTACGACAACCATCTTTTATAAAAGTTTTAGGATGGGAGTACATGGTTTTCAACATTAACTTTCGTTAAGCTTTTTTGATTGCATATTTGCCATTTTCACCAAGATACTTATCGCGTAACTGTTCATCTTTCAGCAGTGGAAATCCCAGTTTTGCACGTTCTTCGATAAACACTTTCGAAACTTTTCGAGCCATAGTACGAATTCTGTGTAAATAACCAGCACGTTCAGTGACAGATACTGTACCTCGTGCATCTAGTAAATTAAAAGTATGCGATGATTTTAAGATATAATCATAGGCTGGGTGAACAAGTCCTAACGCAAGTAAACGTGTGGCTTCCGCTTCAAATTCATCAAAATGCTTGAGTAGCATAGCTTGATCAGATTCCTCAAAAGCGTACTTTGAGTGTTCGTATTCAGGTTCTTTAAAAATATCCCCATATAACACGCCATTGCCCCATTCTAAATCATATACCGTCGGCACATCTTGAATGTATGATGCTAAGCGTTCCAGTCCATATGTGACTTCAGCAGTGACAGAGTCAACTTCAATACCACCAACTTGCTGGAAATAGGTAAATTGGGTCACTTCCATGCCGTCTAACCAAACTTCCCAACCAATACCAGCAGCACCCATTGAAGGGTTTTCCCAGTTATCCTCAACAAAACGAATGTCGTGTTCCAATGGTTTAATGCCAAGTGCCTCCAGTGATCCCAAATAAAGTTCTTGGATGTTTGCAGGCGAAGGTTTCATCACAACCTGAAATTGATGATGTTGAAAAAGACGATTTGGATTGTCACCATAACGTCCATCAGCGGGACGGCGTGATGGTTGTACATAAGCAGCATGCCAGGGTTCTGGGCCATTTGCACGCAAAAAAGTGTAAGGTGACTGTGTTCCTGCACCCACCTCATTATCATAGGCCTGCATTAAATTTGCACCCTGTTTTGCCCAATATTGTTGCAATGTCAAAATAATATCTTGTAATGATAACTTTGTATCTGTCATGTCTTAATCCTTTGTAGTTTGAAATATGAGATGGTGTCCATCACATTATACGAATAAAATTGATATTTTTCTTTTATTTTTGATGAACCAACTAAATTAGTTCCCCTTGCAAACCCCTTTCTGCTCAGGACACAAAAAGCGTCCTAATGCCAAAATTAATTGACATCAGGACGCTATAACGCGCGGTTCCACCTGATTTCCGAGTTATAACTCGACACTCGATAGTTATTGTCGCTCCACCAACGCCACTTGGTTTCCTCACGATTCAAACTTGATACTGTTATTATGACACGTCGCTAGAGTATTCGTCAAGTGAATTTCTAAAAATTATTGTGATTGATATGTTTCACCAATTGTTGCAACAATCAGATTAAGCAATGCCTGACTTGGCGCAATTACATATATGACTCGAATATGTCCATCAGACATATGCCACTCAAGGTATGCCATATTCTTCACCTTAGCACTATTAGGTGACTCATAGGTCCCATCAATACGCAAAACATTGATAGTCGGAAAATTAGACAATGTTAACTGTGATTGTCCTACGACCTTTTGAAATGAAAAACTTGAAAAATCAACACCCCATCCTTGGCCCTGAGTACTGGTTAAAATCATAACTTGTTGCGTTTGTTGCAGCCATTGTAATGATGACGCGTCTTGTTGCCAGTTACCCTTGACCTGAAAATGCCCAAAATCCGAATCCCCTATGACATCAACTGGCAATTGCCGATAGGCTTTAGTGGCAGAATCATCTGGCACATCGACTATGGATTTATCAGGGATTTTAGATGAGACTGATGACGACGATGACGGTATGCGCTCCGTCGATGAAGATAATTCCGCACTATTACTAGTGTCAGATTCTGTGGTTCGCACTGTATTTTTTTCGACTTTCTGTTGTTTAAACACAGCATGCACCAGTGCTTTTTTAACATCCTGCCTAAACACAGAGCCAGCAGGCAATTGCAAGCCAATGGACAAACTAACCATAATAGCAAACCCAATGCCATAATATATTTTTTCTATTCTTGATAACAATGGTGTCCAATAAGCCGAACGCCTAGAAACCAGAAATACGAGCCATCCAAAATAGATCAATAGGACAAGTAAAACTAATATTGCGCTACGCAATTCAATTGAAATCTCAATGGCAATCCAAAGTAACGATGGACTTAGCAGGACAAACATAACCTGATTAATTGAAAACCCAGTATCACGTAAACGTCTAATGAACAACGAAAGACTTGGAATAAACAACACAATAAGAACGGCTGCATCAACTTTCAGTACCAACCAAAACGAGTTGCTGACTGTCAGTGTGACGAAACCAATAATCACTAATATTAAATCATTAACGACATGAATCCAAAAAAAATCTAATCGATAGGCACCACTATGAAAATCAAGCGCCTCTCGCCAAAATTTAAAATAGCGCCTAAACATTTTCCCTCCAAACAAAAAAACTTGGTAAAATACCAAGTTTAAAAGTTATTTCAGTATGACATAAGAATTAAATTGTTAATAATTCTTTTTCTTTTTCAGCTGCAATGCCATCAATTGCTTTAATATTTTCGTCAGTTAGCTTTTGCGTTTGATCTTCTGCCTTGCGAGCGTCGTCCTCAGGCATTTCTTTATCCTTTTTAATGTCATCCATGATGTCACGACGAACATTGCGGACTGAAACCTTGGCTTTTTCTGCTTCAGCTTTAACTTCTTTAGCTAATTCTTTACGACGTTCTTCTGTCATTTGCGGAATCGCCAAACGCACAATGTTACCATCGGAAGCAGGATTCAACCCAAGATCTGACACATTAATTGCATGAACAATTGCTTCCAAAGCACTTTTATCGAAAGGTGTAATCAGCAAAATGCGCGCTTCTGGCACCGAAATTGACGCCACTTGATTTAGGGGTGTCATGGCACCATAATACTCAACTTCAATACGATTCAAAATATTTGGATTAGCTCGACCTGTACGGATATTTGCCAATTCACGTTGTAAAGCTTCCTGTGCCCCTTGCATCCGCTCTTTAGCGTTTGTTAAATCAAAAGTCATTATTTTTCTCCTGTTACTGTGGTTCCAATAGGTTCACCAAGCACAACACGCTTGAGATTACCAGGTGTATTAAGATTGAACACGACCAATGGCATATTATTATCCATTGAAAGAGAACTTGCCGTTGAATCCATTACCTTCAACCCTTTTTGCAAAATTTCCAAGTGAGTCAATTCTGTAAATTTAACAGCATCAGCGTTTTTATTAGGATCTGAATCATAGATACCATCAACGCCATTTTTACCCATCAAAATAGCATCAGCATTGATTTCGTTAGCACGCAATGCTGCTGTAGTGTCGGTAGAGAAGTATGGTGATCCAGTACCGGCGGCGAAAATAACAATACGTCCCTTTTCTAAATGACGTATGGCACGTCCACGGATATATGGTTCTGCGATTTGTTGCATAGTAATTGCTGTCTGAACGCGTGTTTGAACGCCAGAACGTTCTAAGGCATCTTGCAATACTAGGGCGTTCATCGTAGTTCCCAACATACCCGTGTAATCAGCACGTGAGCGTTCCATACCAACTTTAGAAGCTGGTTCTCCGCGCCACAAGTTGCCACCACCAACAACAATTGCAATCTGAGTTCCCAAATCGTGAACTTCTTTCAGTTCTTCGGCAATAGCTGACACAACGGCAAGGTCAATACCTTGTCCCTTTTCACCAGCCAAAGCCTCACCTGACAACTTAATCAAAACACGTTTGTACTTAATATCAGTCATGTCTAACCTCTTTTATTTGCTTATACAATTATATCAAAAATCAGGCAAAAATTCCGAAAAAAAAGTGCGTTATCAACAATAACGCGCTTTTCATATAAATAATGATGGAGATTAATCAATACTAGATAACAATCATCCCACACTGAAAAATCAATTAACCTAGTTGCTTAGCAACTTCTTCAGCCAAATCTGTCACTTTTTTCTCAAGCCCATCACCGACTTGGTAGCGAACAAATGACTTCACAGAACCATTTTGTGAAGCAATAAATTGAGCGACTGTTTGATCACCATTTTTAACGAATGGTTGATCCAACAATGAGATTTCTGCCAAGAACTTTTTGATACGACCATCAACCATCTTTTCTTTGATGTTGTCTGGCTTACCTGCCAAATCTTCTGAAGCCAATTGTACTTCTTTTTCCTTGGCAACAACTTCTGCTGGTACTTGATCATCTGAAACATATTGTGGTGCAATAGCGGCAACGTGCATTGCAATATCTTTAGCAGCTGCTTCAGAAGCACCATCAACAACAACTAATGCAGAGATTGAACCGGCCAAGTGTGAATATGAACCAAAGTTTTCTGAGTCAGCTTTTTCAACAACTGTGAAACGACGTAAAGTAATCTTTTCACCTGTGATTTGTGTTGTACCCACAATTTTGTCGTTCAATGTTTGACCAGCTTCAACTTCAAGTGCCAAAGCATCTTCAACATCAGCTGGTGCGAATTCAACAATTGTATTAGCAACAGCACGCAACAATTCGTTAAATTCTGCGTTACCAGCAACGAAATCTGTTTCTGAATTTAATTCAATAATTGCAGCACGATTGTCCTTAACAGCAACAGCTGTCATACCTTCTGCGGCAACACGATCGCCCTTTTTAGCGGCTTTAGCCATGCCCTTTTCACGCAATAAGTCAATTGCCTTGTCTAGGTCGCCATCAGCTTCGACCAATGCTTTCTTAGCATCCATCATACCAACAGATGTCTTATCACGTAGTTCCTTTACTTGTGCAGCAGTAATTGCCATTATAGTGCTCCTCTAAAATAATTTAATGTATTTTAATTATAACATACTAAAATACCATTCCGCGTCCCAAACAGGTTCGCAAGGAACGGTATTTTTAAATCATATAATTAGTTATTGCCTTCTTCAACAATGTTAGCAATTTCTTCGATTGATTCTGTATTTTCGTCACCTTCAACAAATGCGTCTTCTGGTGCTGAATCTTGACCTTGACGACCTTCGATAACGGCATCAGCCATCTTGGCAGTAATCAAGCGAACGGCACGAATAGCATCATCATTGGCTGGAATTTTAACATCAACAACATCTGGATTAGCGTTTGTGTCAATCATTGCCACAACAGGAATGTTCAACATGTTAGCTTCCTTAACGGCAATTTCTTCTTTCTTAGGATCAACGACAAACAAAACATCTGGCAATCCAGGCATGTCCTGAATACCACCCAAGAACTTTTCCAACTTTTCGCGTTGCTTGTTTAACAAAACAACTTCTTTTTTAGGCAATTGCTCAAATGTACCATCTTCGGCCATTGCTTGCAAATCCTTCAAACGTTGGATACGTGTCTTAATCGTGTTCCAGTTAGTCAAAGTACCACCCAACCAACGGTGGTTGATGTAATATTGACCGGCACGTGTTGCTTCTTCAGCAATAGCATCAGAAGCCTGCTTCTTTGTACCAACAAACAAAACATTTGCACCGTCAGTTGAAGCATTACGGATGAAGTTATAGGCTTCATCAACCAACTTAACTGTCTTTTGCAAATCGATGATGTGAATACCATTACGTTCCGTAAAGATATATTCGTCCATCTTTGGGTCCCAACGACGTGTTTGGTGACCGAAGTGTACTCCTGCTTCGAGGAGTTCTTTCATTGAAATAACTGCCATGATATGGCCTCCTAGGTTTTTCCGCCGACAAATTCGTGGTTCACGCTGACATTACTGCACCTACGTGTTCTCGTTTGTCGTGTGTATTTGTTGTTTTCCACAACAAGATATATTATACGGTATTTTTATATGTTTAGCAAGGACTTTATTGCCATACTTTAGTTACTTTGTGTGCCAATAAAAACATTTCTTTTTGAGGTCGTGTCAGCTTTTTAAAAGCTGCCTCTGCCTTTAATGCATCACTTTTAGTTTCAAATGATTCCTGATAAATCAATTGAAGTGGATGGCGGGACTTAACACGTGTAAATTTAGCACCCTTTCCCGCTTCGTGCGTCGCTAAGCGACGCATGACATTATCTGTAAAACCACCATAAAAATAGCCATCAGCAGTATATAAAACGTAAAAAAAATATGCTTTCATTATTACCAAGCCTTGCCATACAAAATGTTATTCATTTCGGGTGTGTAATCATTAGTCTCGTCGTATGCAATCAACGGCGGCAAAATTCGTACACCGCCTGGACGTCCTGATTTAATCGCTTCGATTAAAACCATATTTGCCTCACGACCAGCCTTACCATAGACAAATTGAACCCGCTTAATCATAAGTTTTCGTTTGGCAAAAGCTGCAAAAATATCTGCCAAACGGTCTGGTCGATGAACCATATAGAATTTACCATTATTTTTCAGTAATTTATTAGCAATTTGAGCTAAATTAGGCAAGTCGATTGTTAATTCGTGGCGAGCTAACTCATAGTGATGATCATGATTGGTTTTCGTGGTGTCATTTAAAGGAAAATAAGGTGGGTTACTGAGCACAGTTTCGACAGATCCCGGTTTGATGTCCTCAAAAATATTTTTCATATCCTTTTGTAGTACACTTACACGATCAGACATACCATTCAAATCAATACTTCGCTGCGCCATGGCTGCCAATTCAGGCTGGATTTCGACTAATGTGACGCGGCCACTCACTTTTGGCGCATAAAATAACCCCACCGCCCCAGTGCCAGCACCCAAATCAACAGCATGTCCCCGGCCTTTACCTTTAACATCTGCAAAATGTGCTAGTAAAATAGCATCAAGTGAATAGGAAAACATATCTGGATTTTGAATAATTCTAATATTTTGAGATGGTAAACCATCAATCCGTTCGCCGACTGTTAAACTTGGCTCTGTCATTTGCGTTTCTTCCCTTTTCTCGGTAAAATTAAATTTGATTTCGTTTATGAGGTGAATAAATATGAAATTTTACGACTTTCTTCGTGGTGTTGCCGTGGCTATTATTTGGACTATCAACGGCCGCATTACCTATATGAACCGCGACAAACTACCTAAAGAGGACAATTATGTCCTAGTTGGTCCTCACCGCACATGGTGGGACCCTGTTTGGTACGCGGTGGCTGCGTACCCCAAACACTTTATTTTCATGGCGAAAATCGAACTTTTTAAATTCAAGCCTCTTGCTTGGCTCATTAAGTCTGCTGGCGCTTTCCCAGTTGATCGCGAAAACGTTGGCCCAAGTGTCATCAAATACCCTGTACGTGAGCTCAAAAGTGGTAAAAGATCATTAATCATGTTTCCTTCAGGTTCTCGTCACAGTGACGACTTGAAGTCCGGCTCATTATTAATCGCGCGTATGGCCGGAAAGCCAATTGTACCGGCGGTATACCAGGGCCCAGTGAAGTTTAGCCAGCTCTTTAAACGTCATAATACCACAATTAATTTTGGAGAGCCAATCTACATTGAGCGCGCCGATAAATTGAATGCTGAAAACATTGCCAAATATACTGACATCATGCAAGCAGCTTTTGATAAACTAGATGATGAAATCAATCCTGATTGGCACTATATTGATCCTAAAAGAATACAAAAAAAATAAGCTTAGCGCTTATTTTTTTTGCGCATTTGCACTTTGCTGTTTCATTTGAGCCATCATTTGATTTAACTTTTTTTGTGATGGCTTTTGACCCATTGACATCATCATTGACTTCATCATTTCTTCAGAAATTGGTGGATTCTTAGCCAAATAGTTTTTCATTGAACTACGTGCCAAGAAGAAACCACCAGCCAAACCAATCGCCAAGGCCAAAACTGCAATCAAGATTACAAGTCCTGTACTCATGTTTTTTCTCCTCATCGAATGTCTGATAACAATTATATCACAGCCGGTTAGTGCATGCCATCTAAAAAGTGAAGTTAATAAGTTTGCTTTTTAGCTTTTTTTTACACAGAAATCCACTAAAAATCATATAGTTTCTAAAGAAATTATAAATTTTCACGGCGACTTATTTGACATTTTCTAAAATCAACGAACACGTGTTTGATTTGTTCGTGTTTTTTGGGTATAATTGAGTTACTAATTATTAAGTAGGAACCCCATCATGGCAATTATTCAAGAAAGCAAACAAATACAAGTCTTAAGATTTATACATGAGGCCCAATCAACTAACGGTTTTCCCCCCACCGTTAGAGAAATCGGCGAAGCGGTTGGTCTGTCTTCCTCTTCTACGATTCATGGTCATATCGAGCGTTTGGTTAAAAAAGGATATCTCTTAAAAGATGCTTCAAAACCAAGAGCACGTGCCATTGAAATCACAGATGCTGGTCTAGAAATGCTGGGTGTTTCAATTACACCTGGTAAAATTCCTGTTCTCGGTGTTGTAACAGCAGGAACACCAATTTTGGCCGTTGAAGAAGAGGCAACAGAATTTTTCCCGATTCCTGACAACCTAATGCAATTTGATGGTGATTTGTTTATGCTCAATGTTCATGGCGAATCAATGATCAATATTGGTATTCTAGATGGTGACAAAGTCATTGTCCGTCGTCAAGAAAATGCTGATAATGGCGACGTTGTTGTTGCAATGAATGACAACGACGAAGCAACTGTAAAACGCTTTTTCCGCGAAGCAGATCACTATCGATTGCAACCTGAAAACGATGCAATGGCACCAATTATTCTAAAACAAGTTGCCATTCTTGGTAAGGTTATTGGTCTTTATCGAGACGCAATATACTAAAAAAAAATCGACATAATGTCGATTTTTTTTTAGTTTGCTTGCCATTTTTCTGGTTGCTTTTTCCACTCGTTTAGCGTCTCAATCTGGTCCGCAGCTAGATCCCCTCGACTAACAGCCAATGCCATTAATTGTGAATAAGTTGTCAACGATTTAAAGGTTAGATTAGCACTTTCAAAATTTTTTACACCAGCTAGCAGTTCGTATGAAAAAATGGACACAATGCCCAAAACATTGCCACCTTCTTTTTCAACTGCTTTTGCTGCAGCCAATACTGAGCCGCCCGTTGAAATCAAATCATCAATCAGCACTACTTTGTGATTTGTAACGTTTGCCCCCTCTGTTTGGCAACCTGCACCATGATCTTTTGGTTTTGATCGTACATAAATCATTGGTTTTTTTAATTGATCTGCCACCCAAGCTGCGTGTGGAATGCCTGCAGTGGCCACACCGCCAATAATTTCAACATCAGGATATGACGCTTTGATTAATTCTGTTAAGCCACAATAAGTGTTTTCTCGAACCTTTGGAAAACCAATTGTCATGCGATTATCAGTGTAAATCGGACTTTTAATACCCGACGCCCATGTGAACGGCGCCTCCGGTGAAAATTTAACCGCACCAATTTCAAGTAAATCATTGGCAACTTCATTTGCATAATCTGTCATTTAAAGACTCCATTCTTTCAATACTTGTTGGTATGCAGCAACTGGATCACTAGCTTTAGTAATCGAACGACCAACAACAAGTCCCGTTGCACCTAATTGTTTTGCCTTGACAGGGGTTGTGACACGCATTTGGTCATTTGCATCATCACCTGCTAAGCGAATTCCTGGGGTGATAGTTAAGAAATCTGATTGCGTGTTAGCTTGTATCATACCAGCTTCTAAAGGCGAACTAATCGTACCATCCACACCTGCGTTGTCAGCCATTTTTGCTAAGTGCAACACACTTTCCGCCAACGTTACTGTCGATTGGGAAATTTCTTGAACATCAGCTTCAGAAAAAGATGTTAATTGCGTCACTGCTAGTATTTTTAAGTTGTGACCTTTATTAGCAACTGCAGCAGTCATCATTTTAGCCCCGCCAGCCGCATGTAACGTTAAATACTGAACATCTAATTTTGCAATATTTGCAACTGCATGGCCAACAGTGTTGGGAATGTCATAAAGTTTTAAATCTAAAAAGATATCAAATCCTTTTTGGCGTAAATCTCTGACAAAATCCGGCCCTTCTGCATAAAATAATTCCATACCAACCTTGATCGCCGGCTTTTGGTCTAATTTTTTAAAAGGTTCTAAAAAATTCAGTGCCGTTTTACCATCTGGAAAGTCCAATGCAATAAAAACTGGTCGATTTATCATGTTTTTTCCCCTTAGTAGTCAACTTTTCTTGAACGTTCGCGTTACTTCTGTCACGTCCGTAAATCCATATTTATCAAGTGCCTTTGGTAATGCTGCAATGATATCTGTCATAACAGTTGGATTGGTTGCGATTGCAGACCCCACTTGAACGGCTGATGCGCCTGCCATCAAAAGTTCCAAAGCATCTTCAACTTGCGTAACACCACCTACCCCAATAATTGGAATATCAACAGTTTGCGCTGCTTCATAAACAAATCGTACAGCAATCGGATGAATAGCTGTACCTGATAAGCCACCAATTCCTCTCGCTAAACTCGGCTCACGTTTATCCAAATCAAGACTCATCCCGACTAATGTATTGATCAAGACCAAACCATCTGCACCCGCTAGTTCAACTGCCTTCACAATCGGCTTAATATCAGTGACATTAGGCGACATTTTGGCATAAATTGGTTTCTTAGTAACTTGTCGCATGGCAGCAATCACTTCAGCAGCAGATTCAGCACTCACACCAAATTCTATACCACCACGATCAACGTTTGGACAAGATAAGTTCGCTTCAATTGCAGATACAGTGTCAATGTCATCAAAATATTTTGTTAACCTAACATAATCTTGCACTGTTTCACCGGCAATTGAAAACATCACCGGTAAATTGCTATATTTTTCCGCTATTTTTGGTAAAAATTCTTTAATCACTTTGTTAACACCGGGATTTGCCAAACCAACTGAGTTCAAAATACCAGCGGGCGTGTTGATAATCCAAGGTTGAGGATTGCCTGCTCGTTCATCCAGAGTGGTTGTTTTAGTAACTAAAGCGCCCAAACGCTCGACTTCGTAGACATCATCAAGTCCATAATACACTGAACCAGATGATGGCATAATAGGATTTTTAAGACTTAAACCAGGCAAATTGACTGCTAAACGATTGTTCATTTTTTCTCCTAATAACAGCTCTCAGGCTGTTTTTATTAGTTCTTTATTATTATTGCATTTCTTTAACTGTAAAGCTACGTGACTCTAGGACTTCCAAAAACGCTTTAACTGTGTCCAGTGCCGTAAACAATGGCACGGCATTTTCGATGGCTGCATTTCGAATTAATCGCCCATCACTCTCTGCACGTTCATCAGCTTGGGTGGTATTGATGACAATTTGCAACTTTTGTTCACGCAATGCAACAACTGAATTGTTATCAGATTCTGAAATTTTATCTAAGATTTCGACTGGTAACGCATTAGCTGCGAGGTAACTACCTGTACCGGCGGTAGCAAAGATTGCAAATCCGAGATCGTTAAATCGTTGAGCTAGGGTCAGCGCTTCTTCCTTGTCAGCATCTGCGACTGTGAAAAGCACGTTACCATACTGCGGTACCTTAATATTTGAAGCAACAAAGGCTTTATACAACGCTTTTGGTAAAGTTGTATCTGAACCCATGACTTCCCCAGTTGACTTCATTTCAGGTCCAAGCAATGAATCAACATCTGGCAATTTAGTAAATGAAAAGATGGGTGCTTTGACATGAACCATGTCATCGGCTGGCACAAGACCTGTCTCAAATCCCATATCAGCCAATTTTTCACCTAGCATCACACGAGTAGCTAATTGTGCCAATGGCAGATGGGTCACTTTTGAAATAAATGGCACTGTACGCGAGGCACGAGGGTTAACTTCAATCACGTAGGCTGTATTTTCATGGATAACAAATTGCACATTCATTAAGCCAACTGTGTTCAATGATTTAGCTAAGTTAATGGCCGCGTTAACCATTTCATGTTGCACTTTTTGTGACAAATATTGTGGCGGATATACTGACATTGAATCACCAGAATGTACACCGGCACGTTCAATATGCTCCATAATACCAGGAATTACAGCAGTTTCACCATCTGATAGGACATCCACTTCGGCTTCCTGACCAACGAGGTATGAGTCAATCAATACTGGGTGATCATTAGAAACTTTGACCGCACGCTGCATATAATCTTTTAGTTCTTCGTCAGATGACACAATTTCCATTGCTCGTCCACCCAAAACATAAGATGGTCGGATGAGGACTGGATAACCAATTTCTTGAGCTGCACTCAAAGCATCAGCAACAGTTGTAGCTGTTTTCCCCACTGGTTGTGGTAATGCGAGTTGTTTAATCACTTGATCAAATGCTTCACGATCTTCAGCACGATTTAAATCTTCAACCGTTGTTCCCAAAATCTGAACACCATTATCAGTGAGCGGTTGCGCCAAATTAATAGCAGTTTGCCCACCAAATTGCACGACGACACCAATAGGCTGTTCTAAATCTATCACATTCAAAACATCTTCTAATGTTAAAGGTTCAAAATACAATTTATCAGACACAGAAAAATCCGTAGAAACCGTTTCAGGATTAGAATTCATAATAATCGCTTCATATCCTGCGCGCTGAATTGCTTTCACCGCATGTACAGTTGCGTAATCAAATTCCACACCTTGACCAATTCTAATGGGACCTGACCCTAAAACAATCACACTTTTTTTATCAGAAACAACCGATTCATTCTCTTTTTCATAGGTAGCATAGTAATATGGTGTTTTCGATTCGAATTCAGCCGCTACGGTGTCAACCATTTTATACACAGGTAACAAGTGATTTGAATGGCGAAGTTGTCGTATTTCTGACATTGCCTGGTGCCAAATTTTTGCAATCGTGGCATCAGCAAAACCATTCTTTTTAGCATAATGCAAGTAATCAACATCATTGACATGCTCTGCTAATTCTTGCTCAATTTCAATAATATGCAATACTTTATCTAAGAAAAATTCATCAATCAAGGTTTTATCATGGATAGCTTCGAGTGAAATACCACGACGTAATAGTTCAGCAATCATAAATAAACGATCATCTCGCGCTGGCATAAGCGCTTGCATCAACGCTTCATCTGACAAATTATCAAAGGTCACATCATCAAATCCAACAGCACCAATTTCCAAAGAACGAACAGCCTTTAACAAAGCTTCTTCCATGTTACGACCAATAGCCATAACTTCTCCTGTCGCCTTCATTTGAGTGCCAAGTCGACGATCAGCTGAACTAAATTTATCAAAAGGCCAACGCGGAATTTTCACAACGACATAATCTAATGCTGGTTCAAATTCTGCTTTCGTTGTACCAGTAACCGGATTGATAATTTCATCTAGTGTCAAACCAACTGCAATTTTGGCAGCCATCTTAGCAATAGGATAACCGGTTGCTTTGGAAGCCAAAGCTGATGATCTTGAAACACGTGGGTTAACTTCAATGATGTAATATTTGTAAGATTTCGGATCTAACGCCATCTGAATATTAACGCCACCCTCAATTTTTAGAGCACGAATAATTTTCAAAGCTGCGTCACGCATCATTTGAACTTCACGGTCTGATAAAGTTTGAACTGGCGCCGTCACAATTGAATCGCCCGTATGAATACCGACTGGATCAAAATTTTCCATTGAAGCCACTACCAACGCATTGTCATTTGCATCACGCATCACTTCAAATTCAATTTCCTTGTACCCAGCAATTGAGCGCTCAATCAAAACCTGTGTAACTGGGGATAACTCCAAACCATTGGCCGCAATCGCTAGTAACTCTGAATGATTTTCTGCAATTCCGCCACCAGTACCACCTAAAGTGTACGCAGGACGTACAATGACAGGGTAGCCATGTTCGTCAGCAAATGCCATAGCTTCTTCAACCGTCGTGGCAATTGTTGATTCCGGAATTGGTTCATGTAGACGTTCCATTAAATCCTTAAATTCTTCACGATCTTCAGCTTCTTCAATAGCCGAAAGTTTGGTGCCCAATAGTTCAATATTTAAGTCATCTAAAATGCCCGCTTCAGACAAATCTTTAGCCATATTTAGGCCAGTTTGACCGCCTAATGTTGGTAAAATTGCGTCTGGTCGTTCTTTACGCAAAATACGTTCGATAAAATCAAGTGACAGCGGTTCAATATAAACTTTATCGGCGATTTCTGAGTCAGTCATGATTGTTGCTGGATTAGAATTAACCAGAATAACGTCATAACCCTCTTCTTTTAAACTCAAAGCGGCTTGTGTACCCGAATAGTCAAATTCAGCTGCTTGCCCAATCACAATGGGACCTGAACCAATTACCAACACTTTTTTGATGTCGTTACGTTTAGGCATTTTGAGTTGTCTACTTTTTTGCATCTGCAATCATTGTTAGAAAATCGTCAAACAAGTATTCTGCATCGTGTGGACCTGGTGCAGCATCGGGATGAAACTGAACCGAGAAAGCGTGATGATTTTTCAAACGCAACCCCTCAACCGTGTGGTCGTTGATTTCTTCATGAGTCACCACTAAATCAGTGTTAGCTAGGCTATCACGATCAACCGCATAACCGTGATTTTGAGAAGTGAAATCCAAACGTTCTTTTGATAGATGACGGACAGCGTGGTTAAAGCCACGATGACCAAATTTTAATTTATAGGTCTCTGCACCGTTTGCAAGGGCAAATAGCTGATGCCCTAAGCAAATCCCCATCAGCGGTACCTTTTCTTCAAGTGCTTGAATCGTTGGAATAGCATAGGCAGCATCTTGCGGGTCCCCGGGGCCATTTGACAACAAAATACCATCCGGATTAGCTGCCAAAACTGTTTCAGCAGCTACATCAGCTGGAAAAACCATCACATTGGCACCACGCTTAGCCAAAGAACGTAAAATTGAATTTTTTAAACCAAAATCAATTAGTGCAATTGATACACCATCAGTTGGATTTTGGTATTGCGTTTTGGTAGTGGCATCAGCGACCATGGTTTTTGACGATTGAAAATTTTTCAGAGCACTTAATGTTTCTTCATTGACTTCATCTACTAGCGCAGCCTTCATGACACCAAAATCACGTAACTCTTTGGTTAAAGCTCGGGTGTCAACACCGCTAATGCCTGGCATACCACTTTTTTCTGCCCATTCCGGTAAACTCATCATTTGACGCCAATTACTTGGTCGCCGAGCAATTTCATGCACAACAATTGCTGAGGCGGCTGGACGCAGGCTTTCGAAATCATCACGATTAACACCATAGTTACCAATCAAAGGATAAGTGAAAACAATCATTTCGCCGCGGTATGATAAGTCAGTAATTGATTCCTGATAACCGGACATACCTGTGTTGAACACTAACTCAGCCATCACGTCAACATCCGCACCAAAAGCTTCACCTTCATAAATTGAACCATTCTCTAAAACCAAATATCTTTTTTTCATTTTGTTTGATCCTCGTAAACTATTTCACCATCAACCCAAGTTGCCAATGTTTTACCAAATACTCGCCAACCAACAAAAGGCGAGTTTTTACCTAACGATTCAAAGTCATCAACGGTAATGTCACTTTCATGCTCTAAATCAAATAGGGCCAAGTCCGCTGCTTCGCCAACTGCAATATTAGTTGGTGCTTTCAGTTGAAAAGCTTCTGCTGGTGAAGCTACCATGCGTTTCATTAGTGTGGCTAAAGTCATCACACCACTTTTAACAAGATGTGTGTAGAGCAATTGAAAACTTGTTTCAATCCCAGTAATTCCAAAAGGTGATTCACGGAATGATTTTGATTTTTCCTCGCTCCCGTGTGGCGCATGATCAGTAGCAACCATATCAATGGTACCATCCAGTAATCCAGAGATTAGGGCCTCTCTATCTGCTTGAGAACGCAGTGGCGGATTCATTTTAAACAAAGCATTGTCACTTTTAATATCGTCATCTGCTAACAACAGATGGTGTGGCGACACTTCAGCTGTCACGTTAACTCCTGCTGATTTTGCCATACGAACCAAGGCCACTGATTCTTTCGTCGAGATATGGGCAACATGATAATGTACACCCGTTGCTTTTGCCAGAACCAAATCACGCGCTAATTGTGTGCTTTCAGCCAATCCTGTAATGCCTGGCAGTTCTAATTTTTGTGCCGTTGCACCAGCATTCATAACGCCACCGTGTAATAAACTATCATCTTCAAGATGAGCTGCTAACGGTTTATTGACTGATAATGCTGCTTGCATCGCTTGCAACATGGTGTCAGCTGTCTGAACACCTTTGCCATCATTAGTAAACGCGGTTGCACCCGCCTCAGCCATCCCTTTAATATCAGAAATTTTAGTTGCCGTCAAATTAGCAGAAATAGCGCCATACTGCGCAATATGAATCAAACCGTTGTCGGTATTTCGTTGAATTTGATCCGCCAATAGTTTCGGATTATCTGGCACTGGATTAAGATTAGGCATCGCAATGACTGTCGTAAAGCCACCACGCGCAGCAGCCTTAGAACCAGTTGCAATGGTTTCCTTATACTCAAACCCTGGTTCCCGAAAATGGACATGAACATCAATTAATCCTGCGGATAAAAACGCTTGTTTCGCGTCAAAATACTGATCGTTGGTCTCATCGATAACTTTTGAGATGGCAACGATTTTGCCATCTTTAAACTGGACATCGCGTTGTACTAGTTCATCATTTAGCAAAACTTTAGCATTTTTGATAACTGTCATTAATCATTCTCCGTTACATATTCTAAAATAGCCATTCTGGCAAACACACCATTTGTCATCTGTTCAAAAATTCTAGATTGTGGTGCTTCTACTAGTTCATCAGCAATTTCTACATCACGATTAACTGGTGCTGGATGCATGATAATTGCCGTGCTTTTTAATCGTTCATATCTATCTTGTGTCAACCCAAACTGCTCGTGATATTGTCTACTGGAAAATGATTGATTTTCTGTCTGCGTAATTCTTTCGTGCTGTACACGTAAGAACATCACCACATCTTGATTCGACCAATTATCATCAATATCTGTATAAGTGCCAAATGTCGTAAAATCATCGGGGCGCCAACTATCTGGTCCACTGAAAGTTAATGTTGCCCCTAAATTATTCAAAATTTCAGCATTTGAACGTGCAACACGTGAGTGGGCTAAATCGCCAACAATTCGAATTTTCAACCCTTTAAATCGACTAAATTCCTCATAAATTGTGACTAAATCCAATAAGCTTTGGGAAGGGTGCTGCCCGCTACCGTCACCAGCATTAACTAATTGTGGCAAATCATGACCAGTGACGGTCAATAGATTTTTATACCAAGCATTCTGAGAATGCCTGATGACTGCAACATCAACACCAATTGCCTTTAAAGTTTTCAATGTATCAATTAAACTTTCACCTTTAGTCATTGAGCTTGTCTGAGGATTAATAATGATTTTTTGCCAATTAAGACGATTCTCAGCCATTTGAAAGCTACTATACGTTCGTGTTGAATTTTCAAAAAATAAATTCACAGCCGTTATTGGCAAGTGTTTGGGTGTGTCCCCAGACTTCAACGCAATCGCTCGTTTAACTAATTGAAACACATTTTTTTCACTTAGTGTATTTATATTCAAAAAATTACGCATATTTTCCCTCTTTATACAAAAAACCAAGCAAGTTAGTCACCTGCTTGGTTCTAGAAAATTTGGGTAAAAGTCTACACTTCACCAATCGTATCTATCATCCTTGCAGGCCTCTCTGGACCTGGTTAAAGGTTTCATTTGTTGTTATTATAGTATCATCTTTCTACTCGTAGTGCAAACTACTTTACAAAGAAATTTGTATTGCCTTGATTAACATTTGATTTGGCTACTTTATTGCTATTCCAGAATGGTACAACCACTTTTCCAGTAATATGCTTTTTGTCCACAAAACCAAAGTAACGACCATCATTAGATACAGAGCGGTGATCCCCCATCACAAAGTATTCTCCCTTAGGCACGGCTGTATGATTACGGTCTTTGGCTTGCCAATTATTCCCACTCGATAAGGTTTTAAGCGACCAAGTAGTACCAAAGGACATTTCTGTTCCTTCCTTGCGTTCACTTGCACTGATGAAGTCTTGGTTTACCTGTTTGCCATTGACATATAGATTGCCATTTCGATATGCTACGGTGTCCCCAGGTACGCCAATAATACGCTTAACATAATCTTTCTCACCATCTGCAATTCTTGGGTCTTCTTGACGGGCATCAAACACAACCACATCACCACGCTTATAGGATGCAATTTTATTCAAAAAAACAAATTCTTTATCCTGCAAATTGGGTTGCATCGAAGGTCCACTCACGCTAACACCAGTAAACAAAAACGTTCGAATCAACACCACAAATAAAACAGCAAACCCTATTGGAAAAACCCACTCTTTAATAAACTTCATCATTTTGTTGTCCCCTATACAAAATACACCAGCAGGTCACTGCCAGTGATAATATTTTGCTTAATTTAGCTTAGCATACGCCTCAGCAACTGGCTTGGTAACAATATCATTAATTTCCGTTAAAAGTGTGTTAAGTGCTTGTTCAGCGGCCATTAGCGCCTTGATTTTGTCATCATTTTGGACCTTAGCTGCAACAGCATCCCATTCTTTTTCTTTTGCCGGATCAGGTTGTTGCTGCGTTTGCATCATTTGCTGAACCGCATGTTGAATCTGTTGAAATTCACCAAACAATTCTTTAGATGTTGCATCTTCTTGTACATCACTGAAAGCATTTTGCCAAGCAATGTATTGTTGCGTTTCAGTTAGTACTTTAGCCATCTCATTGGCATTATCATAAATATTTACAGTCATTTTTTCTATCCTTTTAAATTTGTATTTACTGTCCGAAGAGTCCTGTTACAGTATCCCATAGTTTGCCAGCACCATCAACTGCCTTTTTCACGCCAGTATTGAAATCTTTCTGAATAGTACCCCAAATATCGCTAGATGAAGAACTATTACTACTGCTTGTAGTGGCATTTGGATTAGTTACTGTGAATGTTGACTGACTCGTATTAGGTAATATCTGTTCAAGAGATGTTTTGACTAATGGTCCCATTGTTGATGTTAATCCAAGTGGCAAAGAATTTGATTGGGCATTCTTTCCTTCTAGTCCCATCCAAGTTGCTTCAACAATGTCTTTGGTATAAGCCATCGCCCAAGAATCTTTTGACGAATTGGCATTATTTTGATCAAGTGAATTTTCAGTAGTTCCTGTTTTACCGGCAATCGTATAGCCACTCGGTGCCGACCCAACACCTGTACCGTTCGTATAGGTGCCCAACATCATTCTAGTCATATTATCAGCAACCGTGCTACTAATTACTCGTGTTTGCTTTGCCTTAGGTGTATTGACAATGACTTTACCTGTGGCATCAACAATCTTTGTAATATAATGTGCCTGGCTCATGACGCCATCGTTAGCAAACGCGGTATAAGCCTGAGCCATTTGCTGCGGTGAAACACCACTTGACAAACCACCTAATGCTAGTGACAATGTTTTATCACTTGAAGTCAATGGCAAACCAAATTTGATAGCACTGTTATATCCGACCGAAACGCCCATCTTATTTAATAAATAAACTGCGGGAATATTATAAGAATGCTCAAGTGCCGAATACATTGGCACATCAGCTGTTTCGACGTTACCAGCATTATTTGGGGTAAAATTACCATTTACACCAAATGACATGACTTTGTTTGGCAATTCAGAATCAATCGAATAGCCACGTTGCAAAGCTGGTGCATAAACAACAATAGGTTTAATTGTAGAACCAGGTGATAAGAGGGCTTGATTAGCACGATTATAGCCACGGAAAGTATGTGTCTCTTCACGGCCACCAACAATGGCTCGAACACCACCACTTTTTGCATTTAGGACAATCGATGCAGCTTGTGCATTGTCCACATAATTAAACATAGCATCATTGTCAAAATCATTTTGTAAATTAGTTTGGTCTTCTTGATTGAGCGTGGTATAAATTTTGTAACCACGATTCATCACATCGCTCTCTGTTAAGCCGTATGTCTTGATAGCCTCACTAATAACTGAATCAAAGAACCATGGATATTTATACTCACCTGAAGCGTTATAGGTATCATGCAAAACCGTCGTTGTGGACTGGGCGGCACTTGCCTGAGCCTTTGTTAACTTTTTATTTTCTACCATTGTGGCCAATACAACGTTTCGCCGTGCATCTGACGCTTTTGGATGATCAATTGGATTGAATTGAGCTGGACTTGTTAACATGCCAGCTAATGTGGCTGCCTGCGCTGTCGTCAATTGACTAGCATGGACACCGAAATATTTCTGAGCGGCATCCTCGACACCCCATACCCCGTTACCGAACCACGCATTGTTTAAATACATGGTGAAAATTTTGTTCTTAGAATAATCTTGTTCAACTTGCATTGACAAAAATATTTCTTTGGCTTTACGGGTAAATGTCTGTTCCTGAGTCAAATAAGCATTTTTAACCAACTGTTGGGTTAAAGTTGAACCACCACCAGAAATTGCATTAGAGCCAGTCACTTTGTTACGAACGTACATCAGTGCTGCACGAGCAATACCTTTAACCGAAAAACCATGTTCGTGATAAAAATTACGATCCTCAATTGATAACACTGCATCACGCATGTTTTGCGAAATTTGATCGTACTTGACATAAGTTCCCTTTTGTGAGTACAATTCACCGGCTTTTTTACCCTCATCATCATATATCTCAGTGGTTGCTGATAATGTCGCCTCTAAATTTTCAACGTTTGCCGTTTTGGCCAGAACAACCAAATATACACTTGTTGCAAGAAAGAGGGTCATGAATAGCACAATCAAAAGCCGTCCGAATTGCCAACGATGCCAGATTGGGCCAAGTTTATCCCAAATTTTTTTAATTGTAGATTTTAACCAGGTCATGCATCACCCTATCAACGCTGCCCAATGATTGGCCAATTGTTCAGCGGACTGGGCAGTCGTACTCGTCACATAGATTGTATTAAATCCCGCTAATGTTGCCACTACTTCAGGCAGATTTGCATCGTCAATAATGCCAGCAACGGCATTACCACTACCATCTGTTGTCTTAATAATTGTCATAAATTCAACACTCTTGGCAAAATACGCGTATTCTTTGATTGCTTCATCGACCGCTGTTGTAGAACCCTTTTCAGGTTTCTCGGCTGTTGGCTCCTGCAATTGCTGGTAACGCAATTGACCTACGGAATCTTTTTGACGAACAATATTTAAAGCACGAATGTCCCTTGAAATAGTGGTTTGTGTTGTTTCAACACCACGGCCATTTAATTGCGCCAGTAAATCTTCTTGATTTGCAATCGTTTGATGCTGAATAATATCAAGAATCATCTCTTGACGTTTTTGTTTTGAAATCATAGATTTCTCCCTTAAAGACTCGTGTCAATCAACTACTTACATTTCTTCAGGTGCTTTAACACCAAGCAAACGTAAACTTTCTGTCAAAACAATTGAAACAGCTTGAACCAACGCTAAACGCGCATTGAGTTGATCATCTGCTGTTAAAATTTTAGAGTTAGCATAGTATTTGTTAAACGCTCTGGATAATGTTAAGGCATATTTAGCAATGATGCTTGCTTCACGTTGCTGCCACGCCCGTTCAACTGTTTGTGGAAAATGATTTAACGTCGTCACGATATCCCAAGTGCTATCATCATTAAGATTTAAAGTGGTTGGGTCAATCTCAGTATTTGCTTTACGCAAAATAGATTTTGCACGCGCATTCGTGTATTGAACATATGGGCCAGTATCACCTTCAAACCGAACAACTTCTTCTAAGTTAAAATCAAAATTGTTTGTACGGTCATTCATTAAATCATGGAAAACAACCGCGCCAGCACCAACCTGTTCCGCAACAAGTGGTTTATTTTGCAATTCAGGATTTTTTTCCTCAATTTGCTTCAAAGCGAGTTCATGCGCATCATCCAAAACATCTTTCAGTAAAACAACATCTCCCTTACGAGTTGACATTTTTTTACCATTAAAGGTAATTAATCCAAAGGCGATGTGTTCCACGTCATCGGCCCAATCGAATCCCATTAACGACAAAACAGCTTTCATTTGGACGAAGTGCTCACGTTGCTCGCCACCGACAACATAAAGTGACTTGGCAAAGTCATAAGTCTCTTTACGATAAATGGCTGCAGCTAAATCTCGAGTCATATACAGCGTTGCCCCGTCGGACCGCTTAATCATAGCAGGGGTCAAATTAGGATTAATGGCTGATAAATCAACAATTTGGGCACCTTGAGATTTGACCAAGATATCTTTTTCGGTCAAGATATCCACCACTTTATCCATCTTGTCGTTATAAAAGGCTTCCCCGTTAAATGAGTCAAATTCGATATCCAAACGGTCGTAAATTTGTGTAAATTCTTTCAATGATTCAGCTCTGAACCATTGCCATAATTGATGTGCCTCTTCATCACCATCTTCTAATTTTTTAAACCAAGCACGTCCTTGATCATTTAAGCTATCATCTTCTTTTGCCTTTTCATGAAATTCAACATAATAACGCAAGAGCGTAGCGATAGGATCTGCTTTAACTTCAGCTTCTGATCCCCATGTTTTGTAAGCATAAATTAATTTACCAAACTGTGTTCCCCAGTCTCCGAGATGATTAATTTTTACTGGATTAAAACCATTTTTTTTAGTGATATTAGCCAACGCATTACCGATTACAGTAGACCTTAGATGTCCCATTGACATAGGTTTTGCAATATTGGGGCTCGACATATCAATAGTAACATTAGCACCATTACCATTTGCATTGTCACCATAGGCGCCCTTCAAATCAATAATGGTCTTGATTGTCTGATTTGAGGTTGCATATTTATCCAAAAAGAAATTGACATATGGTCCAGTGGCAACAACTTTTTCAAATCCATTTTGATCAATCTTGGCAACAATATCACTGGCAATCTGCTGTGGTGCCTTGTGTAATGTCTTAGCTAAAGTAAACGTTGGGAAAGCGACGTCGCCAAGTTCCGATGACTTTGGTGCTTCAAGTTTTTCTATAATTTGATCGGTTGAAAGATCAGTTAAAACTGCAGCTAAAGCCGCAATGACAGGTTGATTATTTGACATCATATTATCCTTATTTATTAATAATTTGTTGCCTACAATCATGCTTATAGGCACATAATGACACATATTTGTTCTTGAATTAATAATTTTTCAACAAGATAGGCCGCACATGCGCATTGTATAGTACTTATATTATACCGTATTCACAGCATTATTTCGCCGAAAAAATTAAAAAACCATTTCTAGTCATATACAAGAAATGGAAATTCAATCACAATTGCCTAATGTTTGATAAGCTAGCAAAAACACAAGACATTCGTCACGGCAGCGCTTTAAGCCTCTTCTTCAGCTTTCTTTTCTGGTGCTGGTGCATGTTTAATTACTTCGACTTCATCCATGCGCACAACAGCGCGGTGGTTCATCTCGTTAACAGTTGGTTGATCAACAGGATCATTTTCAGTGATTTCAACTAATAATGCGTTATCATAAATCTTTTCAACTTGACCGGTAAATGGTTTTTCCAAATTCCCATAAGCTGGTGCCAGTAAGACATCCCCAATATTAAAACCAGAAGTATTTTCTGCAACTTCTTCTACCATATTGACCTCCATAAAACGTTATTTAACAGTTTATTTTAGCACACCCAGCGTTATTATGCGAATGTTTGTCCGATCCGATTCATGATTAAACGGGCAATTTCAATTTTTGGTAATAGCATTGTCGTTTCAGGTTTTTGGTCTGGGACCAATATTGTAACGGCGTTGTCATCTGAATTAAATCCAACATCACTACGACTCACATCATTTGCAATGAGCATATCTGCTTGTTTGGTCTTTAATTTTTTTTGCGCATAGGCCATCAAATTATTCGTTTCCGCAGCAAAACCTACTACGAATTGATTACTTGATTTTGAATGACCAATTTCTGACAAAATATCAACATTTTGAACTAACGATAAATTCAGCCCCTCTGATCCCTCTTTTTTGATTTTTTGGCTCGCTTCATTAGCAGGTCGATAATCAGAAACCGCGGCTGCACTAATGAAAATATCGGCGGTTACAAACGAGGATTGCACTTGTTGATACATTTCTGCAGCTGAGTTGACATAAACTACGTCCACGCCATATATTTGTGGGGCTTTTTGAGTTGAAATTAAAGTGACTTTTGCCCCAGATTCAACCGCCGCTTGGGCCAAAGCAAAACCCATTTTACCACTGGATCGATTAGTAATATAGCGCACAGGGTCAATTGATTCTTTGGTGCCACCGGCCGTAATAATGACCTTTTTATTTAGCAGTTTTGCCTCGCGAGCTCGTAATCGAACCGCTGTTTGTGAGAGTATTTCAATGGGCTCTGGCAATCGTCCCTTCGCTTCATAGCCTTCTGCTAGAAAACCGATTTCTGGTGAAATAACCAGCCAACCATCTTGTTCAAGCACTTGTATATTGCGCTGAACAGCGGGATTATTTAACATCACATCGTTCATAGCTGGTGCAATGATTTTATCGGCATGAGACGCCATAATCGTCGCGGTAGCAGCATCATCAGCAATGCCATTAGCAATTTTGCCAATCAAATTTGCCGTCGCGGGTACAACAAAAATCTGATCCGCCCATTGTGCCCATTCAATGTGCAATACTGTTGCATCTTGTTGAGCAAACAAATTTGTTAAAACGTCATTTTGTGACAAAACAGCTAGCGTTTTAGCGGTGATAAACTCTTGTGCAGAGTTGGTCATTGCTACACGCACATGTGCACCAAACTTAATCAACTCGCGAACTAAAACAGCTGATTTATAGGCAGCCACGCTACCTGAGACCACCACTAATATTTTTTTTTGATTATAATCATTCATGCCCTACATTATATCATGAATGAACATCTTCTCTCCAACTATCAATCTTATTGACGATGAGCCAACCAAATAGCATAAACAGCTGGCACTAAGATAGTTATCACCATTGCCACAATCAACCCAATTACAGCAATCATATTACCAATTATCCCCGTGATAAGAAGTATAAAACCAGCAAACACCATTGTAAACCCGCCTAATCGGTTCGTTTTCTGCCAATTTTCACTATTATGTAACGTTTCTGGCAAACGAATTCCAACCATGTAATTTGGCGTCGTTTTAGGCAAGTAATTACCCAAAACAATAAACAAAAGACCAATTACTGGTAAAATGACAGAACCTATATTGATGTGATAATTTAGCGCGTGCATAAAAGTCACAATTTGAACGACGTTTAAAAGTAACGGCAAACTCCAGATAAGGACAGTGAATACCTTTTGATTATCAATACCTTTATTCTTCATTGATCTAATAATAACGTAATTCACAGCAATTATTAGCACCGGTAATCCAATAACAGCAATTAGTTTTGGCGCATACTGATCTGGCTGTCCATCGATGCCAAAATGGATTGGTAATTGTTGCGGTAAATATTGCCATAGCAAGCCACCATAGGCAATGGGCAATAAACTAATTAAATTAGGCAGCAATACCCTGCTATTTTTCATTTGTCAATCCCTTCAGCCAAAGTGTGGCTTCTTCAAATACCGATAAATTCAATTCATAATAAATATAATTTTTGTACTTTTGTTCCCGAATCAAGTCCGCATGTTTCAGCAAAGATAAATGTGCTGAAATTGTTGCCTGACTCAATTCAAAATGTTGTGCTATATCACCTGCTGGCTTGGCACCAGTTTTAAGCATCATTAAGATTTCTCGCCGAACTGGATTAGATAAAGCTTTCATCGTTTCCTGTAATGCCATATCAGCTCCTAATATTGTTTTAACCTATTATATCATCTATTTAGAAATTTAACGAAATAGATTCCAAAATTAAAACCGTGTTACCACGATTTTAATTAGTTAGTTTTACTAGCTGCTGGCGGAACTTCTCCGCTCTTGTGCTTTCACATAATCAATTGCAACAACCAAAGCAATCACAAGTGTTTCATACTGTTCATCTTCAATACTGATGTCATATGTGCTCGACATGGCCAACCACCGTTGATCAACTCGTCCAATTTCAAATCCATCTTTTTCAATAGCAAAATTCATGTCCCAAAAATTACCCGTCACAGTAATACCCAATCCATCAATATCATATTTGGGCTTCAAAATACTAAAGCGCTTCGCAATTTCTATGCTTTCAGGAAAACCATTGATTTCAAGAGAAAATTTGGGTAATAGCTGCCAAACACGATGTGTTAACCGCGCAATGATTTGATTTTGTTTGTCATAAATTTCAAAATACTTTGGGATTCGCCAAAAACTACCGGCCACAGTGTACTCAATCTGATCATGCTCATTCATGATTGAAAATTCACCTTTAAGTGAAAATAGTTTTTGTTGCATCAGTAAGTGTTTCATTTTAGCCCTTTGCCTAATAACTTGCCAGCAACTGGTAATTTACCAAGAGAATCAATTTCTTTGCCATCAACAACGACTAGGTTAGCTGATGATTGTGCCAAGGTTGAAAAGGCATTGATTGATTGGTTTTGGAAATACTTGTCATCGGCGCCAGCCAAACCAGCTTGCACTGTATCAATTCGATATCTTTCGGCTTCAGCACGCGTTTTGGTTGCATCAGCTTCAGCTTTCGCTGTTGCCATCAAAGCATCGTTCTTGGCTTTTGTTGTCAATTCTATTGAACGTGCCTCACCTTCAGCTTTTGCAATTGTAGCTACACGCTCACGATCAGCAGTCAGTTGCTTATCCATAGCCTCTTGAATCGAAACTGATGGCCGTAGTTCATCAATGTTGATACGATCAACATTAATACCGTAAGTATTAGTTAAATCACCGATTGCATCGGCCAGCTGTACATTGATTTTGGTAGTTGACCCCAGCGCTTCGTTTAATTCCATACGACCGATGATATCACGCAGGTGACCTCGAACCAATTGTGCCATTGATTCAACTGAATCAGTGTTTTCATACATGTATTTGACCGCATTAGTAACGTGGTAGTTCAACGTCACACTCGCCTTAATATCAGCATTATCAGCCGTAATAACCGAATAATCTGGCAAACGTAATGGTCGCATTGCTAAGCTCACATTGCGAATTGTTTGCAAAAATGGAATGTAAAAATGCAAACCAGCTTCTTTACGAGACTTGTATTTCCCCAATGTTTCGACTAATCCTGCATTGTTTTGCGGTACGATTCTAAAAAATAACATTTTGTTTCTCCCTATCTACTCTCTTGGCTGTCGTGCGTTGTGTTAAAAAGCACACTGCACCGTCAACCCCCATTTTAACGTTGTTCACATGAACATTGGCAACAACTAGTGAAGCTCAGCAACTAATTCGCGTAAGGTCAAAATATTGCCATTAGCCTCTAAAATAACGTAATTTGCATCATATTTAGCCGCCAAAGCATTATCTATCAAATAACGGTAATAAATGCCTGAAACTTTAACCAACCGATTGTCCAAATCAAAGTCATGCCCTGAAATCACGTGTCCCACGAACTGCCGATCTTCAAAAGATTTAGGTTTAACACCATCTTCTAAAATCTTCGTCAAATAATTATTTAGTGATCGACCTTCTAGTTTCGCTTTTTCAGCCAAAACCTGATGTAACTCTGGATCAATACGCAATGGAATATTTCCTGATTTAGTTGTTTTCTCTTTTGCCATATCTTTATGATATCACATTTAAATCAAAATAGCCAGCATCAGTGAATAAAGTCACAAAATTAGTCTTAATTTTCGTTAAATGTTGGTCTTAGATAATAGTGTCACATCACCCCTGCTAACTTTGTTATCAGGGGTTTGTCTATGCCTTAAAATAGGCGTATTTTCATGTTAAATTTTATTTTTAAAAGTTAAAAAAAAAACGACCATAAGTCGTTTTTGAATCATTTCTTTTTAAGATTGTCAATACCGTCTTTTACTGCGTCAACGGCCTCTTCAGTTTTGTCTTTTACAGCATCTGCTGCATCAACAAACTTATCTTTGGCTTTACCAAAGAGGTTTTGTGCTTTTCCTTCTGCTTCGCGAGCTTTGTCACCGGTAACCTTGCCTTCAACTTCTTTTGCTTTACCAGCAACCTTGTCCTTAGCATTATCAAACTTTTCTTCAACTGACATAAAATGATCTCCTTGAGGTTTATTTGATGTTACAAGTTCATTCTACCGTACATGTCCTAAATTGTAAACGATTTCAACTCGGAAAAATTACTTTCATTATATTAAGATGAGGATTAACAATTTTCAAATCGCACAAAAAATGGTTCGTTGTAATCACTTACAACGAACCTATCATGCCTTCTTTCAGGGAGAAATTGACATTTTTAACCAGCAGTGCAGATTATGATACAGGACGATAGAATAATACTGCTGGTTGGCTACAATGTCTACTAACACATTGCTCTTTCATTTTAGCAAGTCTTTGTATACAACAGGTCAATATTTGGTTTTAATTTTGCAAAGAAGACATAGAAAAACCTAACAGGGAAGATAATGGACGTTAAAAAACCTGTTAGGCTGGCAATGCTTGGTAACATTACTTTTTTAGTATATATCACAGTATCATATAATGCTTAAAATATGTTAGGTTTCCTACTATGCTTTTGGTTTACCCGAACGATTAAAAATGTAAGTCAATCACAGAGTGCGGACGGAATAGTATTGTTGCGTGTCGATTGGAAGACCCATATCTTTAGGCATTTGAATGCTGTAAGATTTATCATAATAAATTCTTTTCTTTTAGACTTCGTGCAGTGTCAAGAATCGTCTGACGTGGATCAGTTGGCTGATAGCCAAGCACTCGCACAGTTTTTGCGTTCGTATGCGTATAACTTCGTCCAAGCATTGGGACTAATGCTCTGATAGAAGGCTGAAATTTTGCAACTAAGCGCACAACAAAATCAGGCAAAACAGAAAGCTTCACACGTGGAAATTCTGGTTTCAAGGTTTTTGCAACTTCAACGAAAGTTAAATCACCATTTTTAGCAATGAAGCGCTGCCCGACAGCAAACTGGCTAAATGATGCCGCCAGAATGTGAATTTCTGCAACATCTCTAACATCTGAAATTTCCAATGAAATCTTTGGGAGTGGTGTGCCGTGAATAATTTGAGCAATTAAACCATTGCTAGAAATTGCATCAGTTAAAGTAGGTCCAAAAATTGCACCCGGTAAAATCGTCGATAGCTGAAAATGATATTTGTCAGCCAAATTCCAAGCAAGCTTTTCTGCTGAAAGCTTTGATAACCTATAAGCGTTTAACTCAGGATTTTCTTCATCAGACCAAAATTCGGCATCAATGAGTCCCTTAGTTGACGCTTCAGGCGTACTCGCTGCTAGTGAACTCGTCATCACGATCCGTTTCACCCCTGCTTTATAAGCACTGTCAAAGACCGCTTGCACCATGCCTGTCGCCTGATAAATCAAATTAGGATCATTGGCATTCCTGCCACCAAGCGGACTTGCAACGTGATACAGCACGTCAATTGTACGCAAAGCATCTGTCAGCACTACGTCATCTGGGTCATTCAAGCTTGATAACACATAAGACAGTCTGTGATCTGAATCAAACTCCTTCATAAGCCTCTGACCTTTTTCATCAGATCTAACAGTGGCAATCACATGATCCCCTTGTGCCAAAAGCTTTTGGATAATATGCCCTGCAACAAAACCGTTGCCACCGGTTACAAGTGTTTTCATACTTCAATCTACTTTCTTTTGTCCATTAAAAAGAAATACTTCTATTTCAGTATTTCTTAAATTAAAGCGCGTATTTAGCTAAATTAGTAATCACTTCATCTAAATCGTTTTCTTTGATATCAAACATCACTATACCGGTTTCATTGACCAGATAATTAGCAAACGTTTGTTCAAATTCAGTCAGTAGTTGTGGCCCAAGATATTGCCCAAGCACTGCATATGATATGTTACCGTCATCTGTTGCTAACGTATAATATTTGTCACTTTTATGATTTTTTTGAATGAACATTAACATTTTAAAAATTCCCTTTAATTAAATTCATAACTAGCTGACAAAGACTTTCATTATTGAATAACAGTCTAGCATACACGCCTAAATTAGACGTTGCTTGTTGTTAATGGAATATCTTGTGCTCTGAAAGTGAGCCTTGACTTTATAAATTGGTTGTCCCTTTACCATAAACTTCTGTTCATACTCGGTTTCAACATTTCCTATTACTTTATCAGGGTCAGCGTGCAAATCAAGTGTGTAATCTTCTGCAGACCAACGCATGCCATAGGTCATAAAACTAACTAATGAATACTCAAATAAATGACGATTATCTGTTTTGAATTCAACCTCACCCTGATTTGGTAAAACAGCTTCATACGATTGTAAAAATGAGCGATACGTCAAACGTCGTGCCTCGTGTCGCTTTTTTGGCCATGGATCAGAAAAATTCAAATAAATTTTATCGATTTCTGACTTTTCAAAGTAAGTTTCGACACCATTACCGTTACCGTAAATATAACGTAAATTTGGTAATTTACCGACTTGATCAAAGCTCTTTCGAGCAGCAATTGCAATCGCAGTCTCTTGTATCTCCATACCAATATAATTAATCTCTGGGTGTGCTAAAGCCATCCCTAAGATAAATTGACCTTTTCCAGAACCAATTTCCACATGAATTGGTTGATTTTGGTCAAACAATTTTTGCCATTGACCGATTTGATCTGTCGCTTTGTCTTGATCAATCACAATGTCTGAGTGATTAGTTAGCCAATCGCTGGCCCACGGTTTTGCACGTAAATGCATATTTTTTCTCCATTATTTTTTTATTTTGTGGCTATTTTTTGGAATATAAAATTTGAACATGATAAATTCCACTAGCAACATAGTCGCTAAAATCACTACCATTTCTTTCAATGGTCGAATGAATATCGCAATCATAACCAGAATCAAAATAACTGGTATGGCAACAATTATTTGCACGCTAGCAAATGATTTTAACCTTTCTGTTTTTGAAACGGGCATCAACCTTGTCCACAGGTTTTGGTGCGTATCATCATACAGTGGTAACATTTGAAATGTCATTAAGTACAATATTGCAGCAGCAATAGTCGTAATCAACCACAACGGCGCTGATTTTAGTGCAATAATTAGCACAACGCCGACCAATAATAATCGCACAATTAAAGGTAGTATTTCAGTATCTCTCGCTAATCGTATCAAATACAGCCGAAACATGCTTGACTGCCCTTTAATCAATCGCTTTAACAAAAAATCCAAATAACGGCGTCGTTTAATCGTTTTTGGCTGATGTGGTACTTCAGCAAATAACGCAAAAAAGTGCAATGTCCGCTGCTGTTGTATCTGGGCTTGGGCCGTAGCCCGCAACCAATCAATTGCGAATAATTCTGATTTGACTTCAGTTACCGCAAAATATCGCACCACAATTCCTGCCAGCAACAACCAAATAATTACCATGACATTCAATTGATCCGTCGACAAACCAATGATAAACGCTAACAAGGTTCCGGGTACTAAAAACCTGAACAAGATTTTTTCAGTAATGGCATCCGGCTCAAAAATAGCGATTGTCAACCGACGAGATTTCAAAAAAAGTTTATCCCGCTCATACATCAATAACAACATCTTGTAACTAATCACAAAGATAATCAAAAAAAATAGTCGCGACCAATTATCAACATCCATTCGCCACAATATAGGCGCAATCACAGCGATAAATATTATTTGCCAAACAGACGCATAGCATATACTCAAACGCATAGCCGAAGCCAAATAGGATTTAATGATATCACGATCGTTCGCAAATAAATAGAGCCGATCGGCAGGTTTAAAATAAGTGACAAGACTACCAAATTGCAAACCCACTAACAACCATAAAATACTGATTGCTTGCCACCAAATTGAATGCCAATAGGTCACAGATTGATGTGCTGTCAGCAGATTACGATAACCCAATATACCAGCACCCAAGGCTATCATCAAAAAAAGAATAAAATGATCATTAAACAGCAAACGTAGATATCTAAAATTTATTTTCTGCGCACGCCGTAATCGTTCCTGAAACAAACTATCAACTTTCATCGGCTAGCTCCCGCTGGACAAGGCCAAAAAAATCATCCAACTGATCCAACTGCAACTGATTTTCCTCAGCCAAAGCTTGTGGTGTCCCTATGAATCGTGACTTACCATCATGCAATACTACAAATTGGTCTACAAATTCGGCGGCCGAAGCTAATAAATGAGTCGTCATCAAAACGCTGTTTCCCTTATTAGCTTGCTCATGAATCAATCTAACGACATCTTTTTGTGCAACCGTGTCTAATCCTAAAAAGGGTTCATCAATAATAATTAGCGGTGCATCTAGCATAAAGGCCGATATCAGCATGACTTTCTGCCGCATCCCTTTTGAAAAATGAATTGGCAACCAGTGTAGCTTATCATCTAACCGGAATTGTTTCAATAATGTTTCCGCACGTTGCCAAGCAACCTCATCATCAATATTATGAGCAGCCAGCATTAAATGTAAATGTTCACCTAATGTCAATTCATCATACAAGATAGGCTGTTCCGGAATATAAGCAATTTGTGATTTAAAACCGGTCGGATTTTGAACCAAATTAATCCCATTTAACTCAATTGTGCCCATTTGTGGTTGAAGTTCACCAATAATATGGTTGATTGTCGTTGATTTACCAGCGCCATTCAAACCAATTAATGCCACAATGCTGCCATTAGGCACATCAAAGGTGACATTTTTTAAAACGTTATTACCGGCATAACCACCAGACAGATTGTTAATTTTAAGTCCCATAGCTTCTATTATAACAGGCACCAGTCAATATTTGATATAATAAAGTCAGTAAATTGAAATGGAGCAAGATAAATGGATATTTTTGATAAAATTATTGCAGGTGAAATCCCAAGTTACAAAGTTTATGAAGATGAAGACGTTTTAGCCTTTCTTGACATTTCTCAAGTGACACCCGGTCATACATTACTTGTGCCAAAAGCTGATGTGGCTGATATTTTTGATTACACAGATGACATTGCAAAAAAAGTATTGCTAAAATTACCAGTTGTTGCTGCCGCAATAAAAGCAAGCAACCCTGACATTACAGGCATCAATATTCAGTCTAATAACGGTGTTTCTGCTGGTCAAACCGTCCGCCATTCTCACTGGCACATCATTCCAAGATTTGATGATGATAATCTCAATAGCAAACTAGCGCCAACGATTGACAATAGTTCAGCATTTTCACCTGAGCGCTATCAAAAAATTGCTGATAGCATTGCTGCCCAATTCTAGAAACACGGAAACAAATCACGGAGGTCAATATGAAGCTGTTTAGTCAATTAAAGTCGTTAATAGCTGATTTCAAAGAAATTTCAGCTTTATTGAAACAACTCCAGCAACAGCAAGCAATTTTAACTGAGCAATTAAAGCATGTTCAAACTATTGGTGAGGAAATTCAAACTGATATTGACAAAATGAATTTCAAAAATCAGCCACATCTTGATCGCATCGCCAAAAGTCAAAAAAACATAGACCATGAGTTGTCTAAATATAAAGCGCGATAGTTCATTTTATGGTAAAATATTCAGTATTGTATTTAGAAAAGGAAAATAATCACTCATGAGAAAGTTTATTTGGGGATTGCTCGTTGTCATTTTCGTCGGCGGGCTTATCTTCCTAGGGTTTAATTCATCCAAAACATTGGTTACAACTAATGTTGGCAAAATCACACAAAAAGAATTCTACAATGACTTTAAAAAGTCATCAGCTGGTCAGCAAGAATTTGCCAATATGGTAATCAACAAAGTGCTTGCTGCAAACTATGGCAAAAAAGTTTCAAAAAGCGATGTTCAAACCGCTTATGATACTCAAAAAGCACAGTACGGCTCATCATTTAAGACAGTTTTAGCATCAAATAATTTGACACAAGATCAATTTAAAACAAATGTGAAAAATAATTTGATTATGAACGCCGCTATCAAAGCTAACTATAAGGTCACCCAAAAGCAGTTGAAAAAAGCTTATGCTAGTTATCATCAAAATACAACCATTTCGATGATTACCGCTAAAGATGAATCTTCTGCTAAAGAAGCCATTGCAGCCTTAAAGAAGGGTGACAAATGGGCAACCGTCTATAAAAAATACTCAACAGATACCACATACGCCTCATCAAATGGTCAATTACCAGCATTTGATTCAACAAGCTCAACAGTTGACTCTTCCGTTCAAACGGCTGCGTTCAAATTATCAAAAGTTGGTGACTATTCAACAGAACCTGTGACAGGTAGTTCTAGTGGCTATTATGTGATTCAATTAGACAAAACAACTACGAAACCTGCAATGAGCAAAGTTCGTAGTAAGTTGTCAAATAAAATCGTCAGTGATTTCATTAGTGATTCAAGTAACACAACAGAAATTCAAGCCATTATTGGTAAAATTTTGCGCAAAAACGATGTCAATGTGAAAGACACTGATTTGAAAAATGCATTGAGCAGTTACCTCACAGCCGGCATTTCTTCAAGTTCTTCAAGTTCTTCAAAGTAAACATAAAAAAAGCGATTCCAACGGGATCGCTTTTTTTATGTTTACTGTCACAAAGTTGTTTGATCACGGTTTTCAGGTTTGTAAAACTTACGATTATCTAAACCAAAGACTCTATCTGAGAAAGAACCTTCAGCTGTTTTTTCCATTACTCCGCTCATCATCTGAATACCCGCATCAAGTTCATCCAATTGATGCAACACTTCAGCTTCCATGACGACTGGTCTCACTGGAGATCCATATTCTAAAATACCATGGTGTGATAACACCACATGCCGTAGTAATATCAAGTCCTCATCTTGTAAATCAAACTTCAGTTCTCGCGCTGCCAAAACAATTTGTTCATCAATTAACGTAATATGACCAATCAAATTTCCTGACAAAGTATATTGTGTCGCCACTGGCCCAGACAGTTCAATCGTTTTTCCTAAATCATGTAACAATGCACCGGCAATCAACAACTCCTGATTTAATTGTGGATACTGTCCTGCGACACCTTTAGCTAATTTTGCAATAGATAATGAGTGAAATGCCAAACCACCAGCAAATGCATGATGATTTGATTTGGCAGCTGGATAGCGTAAAAATGCATCATGATATTGTGTAAATAAGCGACGTACTAAACGATTCCAAGTTGGATTAACAATCAAAAAAATATAATCGTTTAGGGCATCGTTCATATCTGCTTCTTTAATTGGCGCATGCACCATAAAGTCAGACGGATTTTCTGGCTCTCCGGATTCAGTTAAACGAACGTTTGTAATCTGAACTTGTGGCTGATCGTGATATGATCCTCGTACACCCTGCAATTTAACAATTTTTCCAGGGACAAAGCAAGTTATCTGTTCCTCAGTAGCGTCCCATAAATTTCCTGGTAAGTCACCAGACCTATCAGAAAACACTAATCCAATGTATGTTTTCCCATTTTTTGTCAAACGTACATCCGCACTTTTAATCAGCGCAAAACTATCCACATGCTCCGAATCCTGATAATTTGCTAATAATTTAGTCATATTCTATCCTCACAGCTTTATCTATTACAATTTTATCATATTTGGAAAATCGTTGGTTTCTACACTAGTTGTCAAATAAATAATTTGTTGTTTGTCTGACAATTGGGCTAACATATCAAGCATAATAGCACGTCTCTGTGGATCAAAGTTGACAAATCCATCATCAATTACCATAGGGAAATTAATCACATCAGCAATAACGCGAGCCAATGCAAGACGCATCGCAACGTAAAGCTGTTCCTGAGTACCAGTAGATAACGACATCACGTTAAATGACTCATGGCGCGCAGTAGTTACAATAATTTCGTCTTTTTCAAAATTAATGTGTTGGTAACGCCTTACGGTTAATTGACTAAAGTACTCTGTCGCAAATTTCATCATCTTAGGAAAACGATTTTGTGAAGCAGCGTGTAAAGCACTGTAAATCCAACGATTTGCTAATTTTTGCGCCAAATATTCACTAAATTGAGTGATGAGTTCAGTTTTTTGGTCTGCAACCTTTTGTTGCATTACCATGAAATCATCATTACTAACGCGTTGCATCTGTTGTGCCTGAATGCGCGCCAATTTTGCCTGTTCTTCCGCAAAATGCTGCTTTATTTGGGCAAGATTATTATGCTCGTTTTCCAGATTTTTTGAAAGTGCTTGCGCATCCTCAAACGCTGACAATTTTTTTTGGTCTTGAGCAGGTATTTGTTGAATCATTGCTTGATACCGATGATCGTTAACCATTTGCTCGTGATAAGCAATATCCAAATTTTGCAAATCAGTCATTTTTTCAACATCATATTTCTGAAAAATCACTTTTAAATCAAGCTTTTTTTGATTTAAAGATATACTTGACGCTTCAATCATATTATCCAGTTGTGATTGCTGTTGTTGCCTGAGAACATTTTCATTCTGCTTTACTAAAACACGATTTTGAATCGTTTGCGCCAGTTGATCCACTGAGTCATGAATCGCCTGTGATGCTAACGCCACATTTAGATCTCTGGCTAAGGATTGTAGTGCTTTATTAATGTGAACTGTTTGCAAGTCAATTTTTTGATTAATGGCTGTCAAAGAATTGTCAAGCTTAAGGTAATGTTCAATACTAGGCTGAACAGCACGTATCTGTGTCCCATTTAAAGGATAATACTGCTTTTTAATATCACTAATCACACTATTATTTTTCACTACAAATCTAATAATAAAACTCAAAAGTACAATTACGACCATCAACCATAGCCAAATGGGTGTTACCACCAAATACACTGCAATAGTTAACAAAATTGCCCCACTAACCATTCCAATAAATCGGACTTTGTAGTTTGACAGCCGTTGATCATCATCGGCTGTCAGTAATTCTGGCACCTTATTGGTTGCAAACTGTGCTTGAATTGCTTTTTGTTGCGCCAATAATTCATCATGCTGTCGCTGATCATTCACTAGTTGGCTGGCCATCATTTTTATAGTCATCAACCGTTTATTACTGTCTTCAATTTCACTTGCAGATTCGGGTTGTACACTCAGATCTTGCTCTTGACGACGAATGTTGCTTGCCAAAAGATCAATTTCAACTTGCAATTGCTCCGCATGCTGTAAATCTGACTCTGAGACTGAACGAACCTGCTTTCTCTCAATTTGTTGCGCTTCATAAAACAGTCGGTATTGCCGTTGCAATTGCGTTAGCTGATTAATATTTTCTTGGGATTTATCTAATTCTTTTTCTAACATGGCAACTGCTTGTGTCAACTCTGAAACAGTCTGTTGATCATCTAAAAAAATTTTCAACTGTTCTGATTGCTTTGTCAATTCGGTCTCACTAACTTCGTATGAATGGACCGCTTGATTAAGTGATCGTCTCCCTGTGGCACGTGACGCAAATAATTTATCTGCTTTCTTATCAAATTCAGTTGCTGTCTCAAGCCATTGTGTGCTGCCAACTGCGCCGAGATTTAATAATAGTTTTTGTAAATCTGGTGCAGAAATTTGTTTCATTTGTATCAAATCCTGCTCGCTAAAGTTAAAAATATCATCAAAAGATTGCCTTGTTAAAGGCGATAATTCATTGCTTAGCCATTCCTCTGGATTTGTTATTTCATGTTGGTCTGCAAGACGGGTAATTGTCAAAGTACTTTGTGTTCGATCAAAGCGTGCAATGCGAAAATCACCATTAGCAGTCTCAACCACCAAATCACCACCATAGCGACTGCCATCTTGGGGATCATAAACATTTTTTGATTGTTTTTTACTTGGAAAACCAAATAAAATACCAACAATAAATGCGCGTAAGGTTGATTTACCGGACTCATTCTGACCAACAATTATCTGCAATTGACTGTTAAAATCAAATGCCACCTGAGACCATTTGCCAAAACCACTAATATGAACTTGTTTAATCTTCATGTAAGTGTCGCCTTTCGCTAATTAATTCCGTCATCCGTTGACGCAACAAATGTTTACCGGCTGATGTCGTAAAATAATCACGCACAAAAAAAGGCACTTGATTTGGTAAATAATCATTCACTTCAAATGAAGACATCAATTGCGTCAATGAGTTTTCCCAAAATTGCTGATCAATCACGTCGTTAATTTGTGCTGATTGATAATCCATAATCAGATTTAAACGAACAATCCACACGTTTGAAGCCATATTGGCACGCAAGCCTTCCAGTGTGAAGCCGTGTGTAATACGAGAGATAAATTCAGGGTCACTTGTCTGAGAGATATTGATGGTCCAAAACCCAACTTCATCATCAGACAATGTTTTGGCACGCTGAATCAAATCCAGTTCATCTGCAACGTGATCAAAAGTCACTTCATGCCAAACAACTGGTGCCACAGCAACAAATGTAGGTACCAAACGACCAGTATCATCACTAACTAAATAGTAACCTTTTGGCCCAGTTTCTGTGAGATTCAACCCCTGCAAATTTCCTGAATATCCAACAAAGGGCCGCTGATTCAGTGTTTGTCGCTTATGAATATGGCCCAGTGCCCAGTAGTCATAGTTTTTAGATAGTAAATCACCAACAGAAAACGGTGCATAAGATGACCCCTCCGTACCAACAGACCCATGATACATACCAATTTGATAATCAAATTGTCGATTCTTTTGAGGAAAATCATCAATAATACGAGTTGCTTGTTGCTGAGTCTGATAACTAAATCCAGTAATTGCGACACGTTTACCACTTTTTATCGTTAACGATTGCGTCACAACCTGCTGAGGTAAAACAACAACATTAACTGGCCAAGGCAAATGTTGTCGTCGATCTGCTTCAAAATCATGATTACCAAAACTCAAATAAACCGGTATTTTTGCCTCCAGTAACCGATTAAATTGTTGATTCACAATACTTTGAATTTGGGCGCTATTTTCAGCAGCGTTGTACAAATCGCCTGGAAACAATACAAAATCTACTGATTCACTAATTGCAGCATCAATTAACTTTATGAAAGCAGTGATAGTTGCCTTATGAACCGTTTCTTTTAACATTTCGGGCAACTGCCCGTCCAACCCCGAAAATGGGTTACCCAAATGTATATCCCCTGCATGAATAAATTTCATTGTCACTCCTAAGCGAATATTTGTTCGTATGATTAGTATACCGAAATTTCAAGATGACTTCAATAAAAAAACGCTCGTTTGAGCGTTTTGAAGGCTTAATGTTTGAAGTGACGGGTACCACTAAAGACTAACGCAACCCCTAACTCGTTAGCTTTGTCGATTGAATCTTGGTCTTTGATTGATCCACCTGGTTCAACAATTGCCTTAACACCATGTTCAGCAGCATATTGCACCGAATCATTCATCGGGAAAAAGGCATCGGATGCCAATACCGCATCGCTAAGATTTGACTTATTGGCAGCTTTTTGAATAGAATAAACAACGGAATCAATACGATTTGGCTGTCCTGCGCCAACACCCAAAGTTTGACCATCTCTCGCCACAACTATTGCGTTAGACTTGACATGTTTAACAACTTTTTGCGCAAAAATCATGGCCTTTAACTGCTCCTCTGTTGGTACAACTTTTGATACCACCTTGAACGAATCCGCTGACTCTTCCACCAAATCGCGTTCTTGAACAACGGCACCACCAAGTACAGAGGTAACTTCAAGCGCTTGCGGGATTGCAGTAGTAAATGGCAACGTCAGCAAACGTAAGTTTTTCTTAGCAGACAAAATCTCAAAAGCCTCTGGTGTAAAGCTTGGCGCAATGATAATTTCCAAAAATATCTTGTGCATTTTTTCAGCAGTTACGGCATCAACTTCTCGATTTAATGCAACAATTCCACCAAAAATTGAAATATCATCAGCAGCAAAAGCCTTATCCCACGCTGCTTCAACCGTTGCACCTTGACCAATGCCAGCTGGATTCATATGTTTAACTGTCACCACAGTTGTTTCGTCAAATTCTGCAATAATGCGCAACGCAGCGTCCGCATCACGAATGTTGTTATATGACAATTGCTTCCCATGCAATATTTCCGCATTGAGCACTGAATATGCCTCAGGCAAGGCATTCCGATAGGCTGCGGCAGATTGATGAGGATTTTCACCATAACGCATATCATCAAATTTTTCAAACGGCAGTGTCAGGTTTTCTGGAAATTCTGTTTCTGTCAAATAATGAGCGATTAAGGCATCGTATGACGCCGTATGTTGAAATACCTTGGCTGCTAGGTTACGACGATAGGTTTGGTCCACTGAACCAGACTTCAATTTGTTAATAACATCATCGTAATCAGCTGGATCAACAATTGGTAAAACAGCGGCAAAATTTTTAGCAGCTGAACGTAACATTGATGGCCCACCAATATCAATATTTTCGATAGCTTCTGCTTCTGTGACCCCATCTTTTTGAATCGTTGACTTGAACGGATATAAATTCACAACCACAATGTCAATTGGCGTAATATCGTATTCTGCTAATTTGGCCATATGTTCTGGCAAATCACGACGTGCTAGTAAACCAGCGTGCACACGTGGATGCAACGTCTTGACACGCCCATCTAACATCTCAGGAAAATCTGTGACTTCGTCAATTGCCAATACTTCCAAGCCAGCCTCTGCTAACACTTTATGTGTCCCACCTGTTGACACTAACTCATAACCTAATTCCACTAAACTTTTAGCAAATGGTACCAAACCTTTTTTGTCGGAAACACTTAGTAATGCACGGGTCATTTTAAAAATACTCCTTCTTTTAATAACTTTTCTAGTGTGTTCGGGTATAAAACGTGTTCCACATGATGGATACGCGTTTCCAGTTGTTCAAGTGTGTCGTCTTTTTTAATTGGCACCACTTCTTGCGCAATAATTTCGCCAGTATCAATGCCATTGTCAACAAAATGCACTGTGACGCCAGTCTTATCGACACCTGCTTCAAACGCATCCAAAATACTGTGCCGCCCGGGAAAACTAGGCAGCATCGCTGGGTGCAAATTGATGATTTTACCCAAATAACGATTGATTAATAATGGTGTCAAAATGCGCATGTAACCTGCCAGTAAAATACCATCAACTTGATCTGATTCCAGCTGGTCAATAATCGCTTGTTCAGCAGCTGTTTTGTCAAGATAGTGACTGTAAATAATTGTCGTGGTTGGCACGCCAAATACTTTTGCTAAGTTGAGCACCCCAGCTTTGGAATGATCAACCACTAATCTGACAATTTCAGCATTTAGATTGCGTTGTATAATGGCGTCATTTAATGCCTGAAAGTTTGTGCCAGTCCCAGAGGCAAAAACTGCTAATCGAACTTTTTTTACCATGGTGCTACTCCTGTAAACACCACAGCTTCTTTTTGACGGTCAGTGATTTTACCTAATAGATAAGCAGGTTGTTCGTTTTCAGTCAACATCGTCATGGCATCTGCTAATTGACTAGGTTTAACTACCAATACTAAACCTAAGCCATTGTTAAACGTCAATAGCATATCTGCGAGAGAAACATTGCCACGTTTTTGTAAATCATCAAAAATGGGCAGTATGGGCCATGATCCCCAACTAATTTCAGCTGATAGATGTTTTGGAAAGGCACGAGGCAAATTTTCAACTAACCCACCACCTGTGATATGCGCCATTGATTGTACCAGACCTGCTTGAACTAATGGCCATACCGATTTAGCATATAATGCTGTTGGCGTCAGCAAAGTCGTTTGCAATTGCTCATCAAGCTGTTGAAAGGCTGATTCATTATCAATATGATAAATGTGGCGAACTAATGAGTAGCCATTTGAATGAATGCCTGACGATGGCAAACCAATTAAAATATCATCTACATCAACATTTTCTGGTTTCAATAACTGATCCCGCTCTGCTATACCAACAGCAAATGCAGCTAGATCGTAGTGATTTTTAGCATACAATCCGGGCAATTCAGCACTTTCGCCACCAATAAGAGCCATACCAGATTCTTTGGCTGCATGTGCTATGCCTTGTACGATTTCAGCGACCACTTCCGGTCGCATTTTATCAACCGCTAAATAGTCCAACATGAATGCCGGTTTGGCACCTTGAGCTAAAATATCGTTAGCCACCATACCAACTAAATCTTGGCCAATGGTGTCGTGCTTATTCGCCGCAATCGCCAACAATAACTTTGTTCCAACACCATCCGCGCCTGAAATCAGTACTGGATCTTTGTAGTCTGTACCAAGTGCATAAGCCGCACCAAAACCGCCAATACCACTCAAAACATTATCGTTATATGTCTTAGCAACTTCATCTTGCATTAAATCAACAGCTTTTTCACCAGCTTTGATATCCACGCCAGCCTTCTGATAGGCATTTTCGTTGGTCATCGTTCTCCTCCCATAATTGGTTGTGCATCAAGATGAACAGTTCCATCTGCCAAAATATCTTGATTACGCAAAGATCTGACTTGATGTGGATGATAAGTTGTGGTTGGCTCTGGTGCAAAATCAACTTCGTGACGTGCCTCAAAATCCGCTAATCCTGCTTGATAGTCATATATTGGGCTAGGATAATGTCCATCAAAATATGCTGTGGTCAATCCTGTCCCCTCACCATAGTATGGCAAGTCAATCGCTGACACCAAGCCATCTACCGACAAAAATCCTAGTGAATCAGCCTCTATCATGTCGGTCATTTCTGTCAATGAGTGGTTAGCGCCCATTAACTCTTTAGTCGTTTGCATATCAATACCATAAAAAGAAGGAAATTTAAAAATCGGACTCGCAATGCGCACATGAACTGACTTAGCTCCCGCCTCTTTTAGCATGCGAACGATGTACATTGATGTTGTACCACGAACAATTGAATCATCAACCAAAACAACGTTTTGTCCACGAACGACATCACGAACCGCGCTTAATTTCATACGTACTGCACGCTCACGTTTATCTTGTGTTGGCTCAATAAATGTTCGAGCAATATACTGATTTTTTACCAAACCCATTTCGTTTGGTAGGCCGGTAGCTTCTGCAAAACCAGCGGCAGCGCTCAAACTTGAGTTGGGAACACCGACCACAATGTCGGCATCCTTCACAGGCTGTTCAGCTGCCAAAGCTGCTCCCATACGCTTGCGGGCTTGATGAACATTGACACCATATATTGATGAATCAGGTCGAGCAAAATAAATATATTCCATCGCATCGATATTTAACGTCGTCTTATCAGTATAATGGTCAATCGTGAGTCCGCTATCATCAATAATCAGCAGTTCGCCAGGTTGTACATCTCGCAAAAATTTAGCGCCAACAACGTCTAATGCTGCAGTTTCAGAAGTCACAATGTATTGGCCATCCGGCATTTGACCAACCACAAAAGGTCGAAAAGCATGGGGGTCAAGCGCCGCGTACAACCCGTGCGGGGTTAACAGCAAGTAAGCAAATCCCCCGCGGAGAACATTGAGTGAAGCTTTAAGTTTGTCAACAAATGTTGACGCTTTAGAACGACGAATCAAATGCAATAAAATTTCTGAATCAGCCGATGACTGGAAAATGGCGCCTTCTTCTTCGAGCTTTTCGCGCAATGTCAAGGCATTAGTCAAGTTACCATTGTGTGCAAGTGAAATTTGCATATCGTGAAAGTTGACCATGAGTGGTTGAATATTTTCTATACCATGAGAGCCAGCAGTCGCATAACGAACGTGTCCAATTGCACTGTTTCCTTGCAGGGCTTCTATTCTGCTTGGATCTCGAAAGACGTCACTTAATAAGCCAAGTCCTCTTTCCTGCCACAAATGGCCTGAACGATTAGATACAATCCCAGCACCTTCTTGACCACGATGTTGCAATGCATGTAAGCCATAATAGGTCAGCTGCGCAGCATCACTCCGTCCCCAAACACCAAATATGCCACATTCTTCATTAAGGCTTCGAACATTGACGCGTGATTGCTCAGTTCTCATTGCCTGATTCGCTTGTGTGTTAATATCTGTCATTATGCCTTTAATCGCCATGAAATGCTCTCCTGATAGATGGTTTGAGTTTCTTGTCGTGATAACTGCAATAATTGGTCACTTGATTGAATCGTCATTTGATCCTCATCAGATACCTCACCAATTTTTTGAGCTGACTCACCCACTAGTTTTTCAAAAGCATCACGATTTTGGGGTGCCACGGAAACAATGAAACGACTAGGTGTTTCAGCAAATAGGAACTCTGAAGTCATGTCAGTGACAACATTGAAACTTAAATGACCAGCAAATGCACTTTCCAATAAACCAACAATCAAACCACCTTCAGATAAATCGTGTACGCTAGCTAATAATGACTGCTCTATTGCTGCTAATACTAGCTTTTGATTGGTAATTTCATCATGATCATTAAATTCAAAAAGCTGCCCGTCGATGGTACCTGTCTGCATTTTTTGAATTTCAGTACCATTGAAACTAGCGCTCGTTTCCCCAATGATATAAATGCTGTCGCCGGCATTTTGGAATCCAATCCGTGTTGCTTTTGACACATCAGTTAGCAAACCAACCATGCCAATCATTGGTGTCGGATAAATGGCTTGACCATCCGTTTCATTATAAAGTGATACGTTTCCAGAAATAATTGGTGTATTGAGTTGTTTTGCAAGTTCATTAATGCCATCAACTGCTTGAGCCAATTCATAATACACTTCCGGATTATCCGGTGAACCAAAATTCAATCCGTCTGTGATGCCAATTGGTGTTGCTCCAGTAGCAACGATATTACGAGCTGCCTCTGCAACAGCCATTTTAGCGCCTACTTTAGGATTTAAGTACAAATATCGTGCATTCACGTCGGTCGTCATTGCTAGTGCCTTCTTAGTCCCACGAATCCTGACTAAAGCAGCATCACCACTAGGTTTAATGACCGTATCAGCACGAACTTGGGAATCGAAATGACGGAACAAATCACTTTTTGAAGCAATCGTCGGTTGACCAACTAAATCAAGGACTGTTTGCTTTAAATCAGTTACATCTGGTACGAATTGATCTGCTTTCAAAATAGCCAAACGTTGAGGCGCCACCATTGGCAAATCTTGTTTAGGGGCATGCGTCAAAAAGTCAACGGGCACATCAGCCACTACTTGATCATTGAAACGTAAACGATAGCGACCATCATCCGTCACACGACCGATAATGACAGCATCCAAGTTGGCTTTTTTGAACAAATCTAATATAACTTGCTCTTCCCCTTTTTTAACAACAAATAACATGCGTTCTTGGGATTCGGACAACATCAATTCATAAGGCGTCATCGCTGTTTCACGTTGTGGCACTTGGTTTAAGTCTAAATCAATTCCCATACCAGCTTTTGAGGCCATTTCTGAACTAGAAGATAACAAACCAGCAGCACCCATATCCTGAATACCAACAATAATATCTGAATGATCGCGAACTGCTTGCAAAGTGGCATCCATCACTAATTTTTCTAGAAATGGATCGCCAACCTGAACAGCAGAACGATCTGACTCATGTTCAGTTGAAAATTCGGCCGATGCAAATGATGCCCCGTTAATCCCATCGCGCCCAGTTTTGGCACCTACATAAATAATTGAGTTACCAACACCTTTGGCTTGACCGACTTGCATACCCTTTTGATCCATTAGTCCAACAGCCATTACATTAACTAATGGATTACCCGCATAAACTGGGTCAAAACCAATTTCACCACCAACTGTGGGAATCCCAATCGCATTACCGTAACCAGCAATACCAGCAATCACACCGTCAACAATGTGGCGTGTGTGTGCGTTATCAAGTTCGCCAAAACGTAGCGAATCTAGTACAGCAATAGGCTGGGCTCCCATTGAAAAAATATCGCGTAAAATACCACCAACACCAGTCGCCGCGCCTTCATAAGGCTCAACAAATGACGGATGATTATGACTCTCAGCTTTGAAAACTACTGCTTGATTATCACCAATATCCAATATACCGGCACCTTCACCCGGCCCCTGCAAAACACGTTCATTAGTTGACCAAAAATGACGTAAAATTGGCTTGGACTTTTTGTAAGAAACATGTTCTGACCACATGCCAGAGAAAATACCTGTTTCAGTATAATTAGGTAAGCGATCAAGTGTATCAACAATAAGTTGGTACTCCGTATCAGTCAAACCCCATTGCTGATAAATTTTACTATCACGGACCATTTCGGGTGTTATCTCATTATCACTATGCATGTCCTAATCTCCCGCTATTATCTCTGACAAAATGCTTTTGAAAAATGGTTGTCCATCAACATTGCCTGTTACTGCGTCTACTGCGCGTTCTGGATGTGGCATCATGCCAAAGACATTGCCCCGTTCATTCATAATGCCAGCGATGTCATGTGCCGAACCATTAGGATTTTGAGCATAACGGAAAACAATTTGATGATTATCTTCCAGTTGCGCTAATGTTGCGTCATCAGCATAGTAATTACCTTCACCGTGAGCAATTGGAATCATAATTGATTCTGTTTCATAGGCATTTGTGAACGCTGTATTTGGATTTTCAATCAACAGCTCAACATCTTCACAAATAAAACCCGGTACCTTGTTAACTTGCAATTGACCAGGTAACAAACCAGCTTCAGTCAAAATTTGGAATCCGTTGCAGACACCCACCACTAATTTACCATCGTTAGCCGCTTGAATAACGGCCGCCATGATTGGCGAAAACTTTGCAATGGCGCCAGTTCTCAAATAGTCACCGTAGGCAAAACCACCTGGTAAAAAGACGGCGTCAAAGTCATTGAGGTCGTTATTATCAGCTGAAAGGATTTCGGCGTCAATACCAAAATCTTGCAAAGCATATAACATATCAAAATCGCAATTTGATCCTGGAAATCTAATTACTGCTGCTTTCATAAGGTTGCCTCGTCTTCATTGACAATGGATAAATCAAAACGGTAGGTTTCTGTATTTTGGTTAATTAAAAGTGAATCGGTAAAACTTTTCACTTCAGCAGTTGCCGCTTCAACATCTCGTGCATCCAATTTCACTTCGAAATACTTACCCTGTGATACCTGCGAAATACCAGTGTAATCCAGTCGTGTCAGGGCTGATTTGATGACCTCACCTTGTGGATCAAGAATTGATGGCTTATAGGTAACATAAATTTTGGCTAAGTACATGTTTATTTCTCCAATTTTTCTAAACGCTGTAATACTTCACGATAACCGACCGTCAAATCACCTTTGTGTTGGCGGAATATGTCTTTATCAAGTGATTGACCACTTGTTTTGTCAACCAAACGCATATTATCTGGTGACAATTCATCCGCGAGAATCATATTGCCATCAGCTCTTCGACCAAATTCCAGCTTGAAGTCAATCAGCTCAATATTAATTTCTGCAAACCGACGTCTCAATATATCGTTGATTTCAGCGCTTTTCAAGCGAAGCGATTTAATTTCTTCAGCTGTTGCGTAATGCAAAGCAATAAGTTGTGAATCGTTAATAAATGGATCATCCAAAGCATCTGATTTATAGTAAAATTCTTGCACAATTGGTGTTAACTCAGTCATGCTCGCGACACCAAATCGACTGACGAAATGACCTGAAGCAAAATTTCGCACCACGACTTCAACGGGAATGATATCTAATTTTTCAACCAACTCATCCGTTTCTGAGATGTGTTTTAAATAATGCGTTGCAACGCCATGTTGATGGAGGTGCTTGAATAAGAGATAGGAAATTGCACTATTAAGGCGGCCTTTATCAGAAATATTTTCATGAACTTTACCATTTAAAGCTGTTGCTTGGTTTGTATCATGTAACCACAAAATATCTGCCTGACTTGTCCAATAAACAGATTTAGCCTTTCCTTGATACTTCAAATCACCACGTGTTATCGTTTGATTGTTATAGTCTGTTACGTTGTTCATGTTGTTTACCCCATGCGATTAATGCTTGCCCGTTTTCATCACCTAGCACCGTAATGTGTCCCATTTTACGATCTGCCTTGATCGTTGCCTTGCCGTAATCATGAAAATGCCATTCTGGATGATTTTTAAAATCGGCCTTTGCCTGCGTCAATTCATCACCTAATAAATTCAACATTGTTGCTGGCTGCGTTAACGTAATCTCTGGCAGTGGCAATCCTACAATGCTTCGAATATGACCTTCGAATTGAGAAACATTGGTTGCTTCAATAGTAAAGTGCCCTGAATTATGAGGCCGTGGGGCCAACTCGTTTACCCAAACTTCCTCGTCATTGACAAATAATTCAATACCCAAAATACCACGCAAATCAATTTTTTTAGCAATTTGATGAGCAATCTCGATGATCTTTTTGCGCAATGTGCTAGAAATTTTAGCAGGAACGGTTGTGTACTTTAAAATATGATTTTGATGCACATTTTCTGCAATTGGCCATGTCGTTATTTGTCCATCATGAGAACGAGAAACCATGATACTAACCTCTTGCTTAAAATTGACCAGTGTTTCCAAGATTAGTCGACCACCTGGAAAATTATCAGCTAATTGTGATGCTTCGAATGGTGTATTAAGTTGCCATTGACCATGCCCATCATAACCACCACTAACCGTTTTTAAAATTGAAGGCGTCGTTACCGTTTTCAGCTGTTCAGCTGAATCAATTATTTGAAATGGTGCGACTGGCACACCTGCTTCATCACGAATAAACGTTTTTTCTGCTATGCGATCACTGGTAATTCTTAACAAATCAACCCCTTGTGGCAAAATTTTTGAGGCATACTTTTCCAAAACATCGCGATCAACGTTTTCAAATTCATAAGTTAGCACGTCACTGCGACTAGCTAGAATTTTTAGGGCACTCACATCGTCATAGCTTGCGATAATTTGATCATCTGCTACCTGCCCTGCTGGAGACTGTGGTGTTGGATCAAGCACAATGACAGTGTAACCCATTGGTTTTGCAGCCAATGCCATCATACGCCCAAGTTGCCCACCACCAATGATACCAATGGTTGCTGGTGGTAAAATACTATGCGTCATTTCAACTCCTTTTCACTGTCAACTGAATGTTGTGTTTGAGCTTGCCTGAAGTTAGTCAACTTGGCCAATACTTCATCATCAGATAATGCGATTATTTGGGCTGCCAAAATGGCTGCATTTTTAGCACCAGCATCACCAATTGCAACTGTTGCAACGGGAACGCCTGCTGGCATTTGAACAATCGATAACAACGAATCAATGCCGTTTAAAGCATGTGATTTCATAGGAACACCAATCACTGGTAAGGTGGTGTTAGCAGCTAGCATACCTGGTAAATGTGCAGCGCCACCCGCACCAGCAATAATGACTTGAAAATGATTATCGCGTGCTTTTTCAGCAAAATTTTGTAAATGTACGGGCATACGGTGAGCTGAAATCACGTGCTTTTCGTAGCTAACACCCAACTCTTTTAAAAGCATGACTGTTTGCTTCATGCTTTCCCAATCACTGGTTGACCCCATTACAACGGCTACTTGTGTCATTTTTTCTCCATTCTTTTTAGTTCCGCATCACTAATCATTCATTTATGATACTAATTTAACAAATTTTCAATCAATTGTGTTCGTTTTAAAATAAGAATTTTCACAGTTTATTGTTTATAGTTCGCTTTTTGCTGGATTTTTACGCATTTTAACAAAAATAACCGAATGTTAAGTTTATTAGCGCTTTCAAAAACAATTTAAAATACATTTTTTTGAGCACAAAAAAAAAGCGACAAGCGCTTTTTAAAATAATTATTTTAGTAATTTTCAAGATAAGAATCTGTTTCCCATTCAGAAACAAACTGACGATATGATGTGTATTCAATCTTCTTTGCTTCAATGAACTTGTCTGCAATATGTTCTCCGATGGCTGAACGAACAACGTCGTCAGCTGCTAACTCACGGACGGCTGCCAACAAAGTGTCTGGCAAATCTGTAATGCCAGCCTTTTCACGTTCAACCTCATCCATCAAATAAATGTTTTTATCGACTGAAGCCAAAGGCTCTAGTTCACGCTTGATACCATCCAATCCCGAAGCCAAAATGGCTGCTAAAGCAGTATATGGATTAGCTGTTGGATCAACTGAACGTAGTTCCAAACGTGTTGAATTACCACGTGAAGCTGGAACTCGAACCATTGGTGAACGATTTGATGCTGACCATGCAACATAAACAGGTGCTTCAAATCCTGGTGTTAGGCGCTTGTAAGAGTTAACTGTTGGGTTTGCAAGTGCTGTAAACGCAGTCGCATGTTCCAAAATACCACCCAAGAAATTATAGGCTGTTTTTGACAAGCCCATTTCATCTGACGTATCAACAAACGAATTACCATCTTTAGTAAATAGTGACATGTTAGTGTGCATACCCGATCCGTTGATACCGGCAACAGGCTTAGGCATAAAGGTTGCATAGTAACCATTCTTACGTGCAATCGTTTTAACAACCAACTTAAATGTCTGAATATTGTCAGCTGCTTCAAGGGCTGACGCATATTTAAAGTCCACTTCATGTTGACCTTCAGCGACTTCGTGGTGAGCAGCTTCAATTTCAAAGCCCATTTTTTCCAAAGTCAAAACAATTTCACGACGAACATTTTCGCCCATATCCAATGGTGCTAAGTCAAAATAGCCACCTTTGTCATTTAATTCAGTAGTTGGGTTGCCTTTTTCATCGAGTTTGAACAAGAAAAACTCAGGTTCTGTACCAACGTTAAATGCCGTAAATCCAGCTTCACGTGCATCAGCTAGTACTGAACGTAGTGCATGACGTGGATCTCCCGCAAATGGCTCACGATCAGAAGTGTAAATATCTGCAATTAGACGGGCAACTTTACCACCATGACCATCTGTTTCCCAAGGGAAAATCATAAATGTCGATAAATCTGGGTAAAGGTACATATCTGATTCATTGATACGAACAAAGCCCTCGATTGATGAACCATCAAACATCAAATTGTTGTCAAGTACTTTATCTAATTGAGACGTTGGTACTTCAACGTTTTTAATCGCACCAAGTACATCAGTAAATGTCACCCGAATGAATTCCACATTTTCATCAACAACGATCTGTTTAATTTCTTCTTTGGTAAATGTTTTGCGAGCCATGATTTTCCTTCCTTAACGAGCCCCGAATCGCCCAATTTGAGCGAATTCTTTCTGTAATGAACGACGTAGTGCTGATTCCGAATCTTGTTTTTCTTGTGCTTTGCGGTGTTGTTTGGCGAATATTTCTTGAATATCTTTGATAGAATCACCCGAATCCAAAAAATCACGAATAGCTAATAATCGATCAACATCATTTAGTGAAAATCGGCGCTGACCACCTTTACCACGTCCTGGTGTGATTAAGTTTTGCTGCTCATAATACCGTATTTGACGGTCAGTCAGTAACGTCAATTCACGAACTGTACCAATTGTTAAAATCGATAGATTACGTCTTAACTCACGTTCGCTCATCACAATACCCCTTCGCTTAAGATACTTTTATTTTATACGAAATTTTAGTTGTTTGCAAATATATGTCAGGAAACCTAACATATATTTTTTTATTATACCAATTAATTTTTATCATTATTAAAGAAAAAGGTAAGGGCACAATCGTCCTTACCTAAAAAGTATTATTTTGTACCACCCTGATCACCATTGGCACCCTCTTCAACACCTGGGTTCCACCAACTCACACGAGCATTGGTGTTATAAACCTGTAAGTTAAATCTCGAAACAACGCTTTGCGGGGCGTTTTTCCAAGTATAAGTGTGCTTCAAATCTGCGTGGGTAATAATACGATACTGAGTTGAGGGAAATAAGCAACTAATGATTGTTAACTGCGCGTTTTTTGTTGGATCCAAAACCGAGACATCTGTATTCTTAACAGCATCTTGCCCTGTAATCTCATATTGGTATAAGCCTTTATTGTTTGCCAACAGAACTGATGTGCCATTCAACCATGATGATCCCTTTAATTGACCATTAGTGAGATAAGGTGCATTTTGATTAATGACTTGTTGCAAGCCACTAAATCCAGTCACACCATCATTGAAATTATGTGCTGCCAAACCATAGTTTCCTTGACCCATCACTGGTACTTTAGTGCCATCTGGGTCTTGACTAGAGCGGTTGGCGTAATCAGCCCCCAAATTCAACCCAGCATCACTATAAGCATCATTATAGATTGGCAACAAAATATTACGACTTGGAATCGACACAAAACCTTGTTTTTCAAAGCCCTTGGCGGCATTTCGCATTACCATTTTCCTAATTGTGGCACGTGAAACCGTAGATGATGATGCTTTTTTGTCTGCTACTTGTCGTTCATGGTGCTGAACAGGTTTCAAAATAGCAGTTTTAACGCCTAATATATTTTGTTGATAAACATAGGTACCACCGAGGTATGCTAGTAAAATAATGCATGCACCAATTAAACCATCATAGATAAGTTGGCGTGGTTTGAATTTGTGATGACGCAAACGAGTTATCAATAAGCGACAAATAGCAACCAGCAAGAAAGCCACCACGAAAACGGCAACATAAGTCGCAATTTGATGAGCTAATTGATGAGGAACTTGACTGTCATTTAGCGTAGCTGCTAAATTATTTGGTAATATTATCATGATAATCCTATACTTTTCTGTTACTTAGCATCATACCATGTGGCGCCAGAATGACTTTCCACTTTCAAAGGTACATCTAATGACACTGCTGAATCCATCACACTGGTAATGATTTCTGATAATGCATCAATTTCACTAGATGGGGCTTCAAAAATTAATTCATCGTGTACCTGTAATAGCATGCGTGCTTGGAAGTGATGCGCTTTTAATGCATCATTAACTTTAATCATAGCGATTTTGATGATATCAGCAGCTGATCCTTGAATCGGTGAATTCATGGCAGTCCGCTCGGCAAAAGAACGCAAATTAAAGTTTTTCGCATTAATATCTGGCAAGTAACGACGACGATGAGCAATTGTTTCGACATAGCCATGATCGTGCGCAAATTGTTTGATTTGATTCATCCAATCATGTATTTGAGGAAACTCTTGAAAATAAGTATCAATAAATCGCTTGGCTTCAGCTCGAGAAATGCCCAAATTATTAGCCAGACCGAAGTCAGATATACCATAAACGATTCCAAAATTAACTGCTTTAGCAGTTCGTCTCATAAGTGGATCAACGACGGCATCATTTGGCAAACCAAATACAGCTCGTGCAGTTTCCGCATGAATATCTTCGCCATTCAAAAATGCTTTTTGCATATTAGCATCCCCTGTCACATGTGCCAACACACGAAGCTCAATTTGAGAATAGTCGGCACCAAAAATTTGCCAATTTGGTTCACTTGGAATAAACGCCGTGCGAATTAAACGTCCTTCTTCTGAGCGCATTGGAATATTTTGAAGATTGGGGTCAACAGATGATAATCTTCCTGTTTGAGTGAGCGTTTGCAAGAATCGGGTGTGGATTTTACTATCTTCTGGATAAATGACTGACAGTAAACCATCAATGTAAGTAGATTTAAGTTTAGCCAGCTGACGATACTGCAATATGTGATCCACAATCGGTGCTTGTGGGGCCAACTTTTCAAGAACATCAATTGCCGTAGAATAACCTGTTTTCGTTTTTTTGATAACTGGCAATCCCATTTTTTCAAATAATAGCACACCGAGCTGTTTAGGTGAGTTTAAATTGATTTTTTCTCCCGCCTCAATATAGATAGCTGACTGAATATCTTCAATACGTTGCGCTAAATCACGTCCTCTTTCTTGTAAATATTCTGGGTTAACTTTAATTCCTTGAAACTCCATATTAGCTAATACATGTGCTAATGGTAACTCAATGTCCGTATATAAATGAGTCTGTTGATGTTCATTTAATGCTGAAAAAGTTGGCTCTTCTAATGCCATCAACGCATTTGCTTTGTTAGCAATATGCATCAAAACTCGACCACTATCTGAAGGTATCTTAAATTTAGCGCCCTTGCCATAGACTTCTTCATCAGGAGTGAGATAAATGTCAAATCGTTGCGCTAATGTCGCAAACACATTGTCATTATCAACAGTATCCAGTAAATATGCCGCGAGCAAAAAGTCAAAATTAACACCAGTTAATTTCAAGCCTAAACGCTTAAATAAGACTAATTGCGCCTTGACATTGAAAACATTTTTTTGAATTTTATCGTTTTCAACCAACGTTTTGAGTTCGGACTGCTGTAATAATGACACATCTCGGCTACCATAATACCCGACAGCAGCATTTCCAATCACAAAGCCAATCATCTCGCCAGCATGATAATCTTCGCCGACATATTCAATATGGAGCGCAACTTTGTCCCCTAACATACTCAAAGCGCATAAATTACTGTCTTTTAATTCAACAACTTGTACACTCTTCTCACCAACCGTATCGTCTCCGGCAATTTGCCCCGAACGTTTTAGTGCTTTAATTTTAGCTAATTGTTGCTTAAAATCTAATTTCTCATAAAAAGGAATGAGAGCATCATAATCAACACCGCGATATTCAATCTCTTCCAATGGTAATTCAAGATCAGCCGCTGTTAAAATCGTCGCTAGTTGACGTGCTCGAAAAGCTTGATCGCGATCATTTATCAGATTTTCTTTCATTTTAGACGGCTTCATGCCATCAATATTGGCATACAGATTATCCAAGTCATGGTACTCTGCTAGTAACTTAAGCGCCGTTTTCTCACCGACTTTTGTTACACCGGGATAATTATCAGAAGTATCACCAGTCAAAGCTTTTTTTTCAATAATTTGGGCCGGCGTCAAATTGAATTTTTCTAGTATGTAATCCGGCGTATAGCGTTCAATTTCGGTCACACCTTTTTTGGTGACATTTACAGTAATGTTATCAGTCGCAAGTTGTATTAAATCTTGGTCACCAGTCACAATGGTCACTGAGTATCCAGCCGCCTCGCCTAAACGCGAATATGTCCCAATAATGTCGTCTGCCTCAAGCCCTTCTTGTTGATAATTGCGCAGCCCATGGAGCGCGACCATTTCACGCAAATAAGGAAATTGTTCTAAAAATTCAGATGGTGTTTTAGAACGCCCATCTTTATAACTTGATAATAGTTCACCACGAAACGTCGTTTTACCAGAACCAGCATCCCAAGCCACTACTGCCAAATCAGGTTGCATCGGATCAACTATTTGATCCAAGAAATTGTTAAACGCAACTAGTGCATTAGTATGTAGGCCATCATGTGAAATCATACGGTCTAGTTGATTATACATCGCATAAAAGGCTCGAAAAGCCAGTGAATTGCCATCAATTAATAAGAGTTTTTTATTGGTCATTTGCTATCCATTCTGTTTTTCATTGTAATGATATCTTCAAAAACAATGTAGTGAGATAATACCTATCCCAATTATTATACCATGTAATAATTTCCCAAATAAAAAAGCCCTAACGGGCTGATTTTTATTTTAAATAAATTAGTCACGAGATCCACCGGCTGCAACACCAAAGATACGCAACAAAGCGAAGAACAAGTTCACAAAGTCTAAGTAGAGACGTAGCGCACCGTTAACTGCCAAGCCTGTTGTATCAGCTTGCCCAGCATATTGAGCGTACATAACCTTAAGGCTTTGGTTGTCATAAGCTGTATACAATGAGAAGACAAAGACACTTGCCCAAGAAATCAGCAATGATACCATACCACTATAAAAGAACATGTTAACAACGGAAGCAATGACCAAGCCAATCAACAAACCAAACAAAATTGATCCTAAGCCAGTCAAATCACGCTTTGTCACCATACCATATACAGCCATACCGCCAAAAACACCAGCAGCTGAAACGAATGCCATTAAGACTGATGCGCCAGTGTAGACTGCTAACAACAATCCGAGCGTTAAGCCTTCAATCACGGCAAACGCCATGAGCAATCCAAAAGCTTTAGCAGGATTTTTGAACGTTGCACGTCCAATCATTGTCATGATTAAAATTTGTACCCCGAACAGTGCTAACGTACCGATAATGTTACCAGCAATAAGACTATAAACTTGAGTCAAGAAAAAATTCTGAACAATAAACCCTGTAATCGCAGTCACAATGATAGCAATACCCATGAAACTATATGTTTGTCTAAAAAATGCTCTTAGCCCATCATCGATACCCGTCACATCGCGACGTGCATTCATATTAAAATTATCCATTAATGCTTACCTCCTCCAATTAGCAAATACAACACCGTTGTATTTCAGTTATATCTATTATATCAGAAAGGTCATTAAATAGACATTAAGTCAAATCAGTATGAAGTTGCCCAAGTAATTTTTCGTAAGCAAATTCATATTTTTCGATGTCACCAGCCCCCATAAACACCATGACCGCATTATCATAAGGCATCAGCAAACGCATATTATCTTCCTGAACGATGCCACCAAACTTGGAAATTTCTGCACCTAAGTCCTCTGAAGAAATCGTACCTGATTGTTCTCGCGCTGAGCCAAAAATATTGGCCAAATAAACTTTATCAGCTGCTTCTAGGCTTTCAGCAAATTCGTCCTTATAGGCAATGACACGAGAAAATGTGTGTGGTTGAAAAATAGCAATAATTGGCTTATTAGGGTATTTTTGTCGAGCAGCATCTAAAGTCGCGGTGATTTCTGTTGGATGATGTGCGTAATCATCAATTACCGTGATATCACCGATTTGTTTTTCACTGAAGCGCCGTTTAACACCTTGATATGTGAGTAAATACTGACATATCAAATCAAGATCAACTTGTTCCATATAACTAACACCAATGACAGCCAAAGCATTTAAAATACCATGTTGACCGAACAGAGGTACGGCAAAATCACCAAGACTTTTACCGCGAAATACCACTTCAAAATGAGAACCTAAGGTTGATTTACGAATATTGGTGGCAACAAAATCATCTTTATCAGGGTTAACACCATAATAGTAAACGTCAGCATTAGGTTTTAATGAACGCAGATGCTCATCATCACCCCATGCAAAAATACCTTTTTTGACATTGTTGGCAAAATCAGCAAACGCATTTGTCACATCCTCAATACCCGTGTAATAATCAGGGTGATCAAAATCAATATTAGTCAAGATTGCGTAATCTGGACGATAATCCTTAAAATGGCGACGATATTCATCGGCTTCCACAACAAAAAATTGCGAGTTTGGTACACCACGTCCGGTTCCATCTCCAATCAAATACGAGGTTGGCGCGATGTTTTTGAGTACATGAGCCAATAATCCAGTAGTTGATGTTTTACCATGCGCGCCAGCGACAGCAATTGAGGTTGTTTGAGCAATTTGCTCTTGCACTGCTTCAGGATACGAAATCATCTTGACACCTAGTTCAAGTGCGCGTGCTACCTCAACATGCGTATCTTCAAAAGCGTTTCCTCGTACAAAAACGGCTGACTGATATTCATCAACATTTTTAGCTTCAAAGGGTAAAATTTTGATACCCGCTGCTTCTAAAGGTGCTTGTGTGTACGTATAAGTATCAATATCAGATCCCAAAACTTCATTGCCCTGATCATGCAAAATTTGCGCTAAGGGTCCCATTCCTGTGCCTTTAATACCAATAAAATAATATTGTTTACTCATTATTTTCACCTTCTGTTACAAATGTAAAATATTGCAACTCACCTTTTCGCAGTTCAAAAATTAAGCGACGATACTGTGCTATTTCGTCATTTAACGTGCGATATACTCGTGGAGCATTCTTCAAATTATCGCTCATTAGTAGTTTAGATCCACGAGATTATCATGATACAAATTAGCAGCCTTTTCAAAATTAAAGCTGTCACCAACCTCACCAAAATCGTCTGGTAAAATCAGTGCGCCTGGCTTATCAGGAGCGCCTGGCAAATGCAATTCTCTGCCAGACACAATCATTCCAGCTGAAGGTACACCGCGTAATTCGCCATCCCAAATCAAAGCCCCACTCGGCATCATTGTGCCTGGTTGCGCAACTGCCACCTTGATATTTTCTTTAATGTTAGGCGATCCCGAAACAATTTGTAAAGTTTTATCATTAGCCACGCGCGTTTTGGTGACATGTAAGTGATCAGAGTCTGGATGTGTGGCAACCGTTTCGACATAGCCAATGACTAATTTCGTTGGTTCAACTGTCAATTTGTCAGAAAATCCTGCTTGTTTTAATTCTTGATTAATGACATCAATTTGTTCTTGTGTCAATGTTAGCTGACCAGATTTGTGCTTAATCTGTAATTTTTTGCCAATACCAAAGATGTTATAGCCTGTTGTTTTATCCGAAGATAAATCACTCACTCGTGTAACATTCTTATTGGTTGTCACAACTTGCTGGTTAGCATTTGGCGCCAAAATAATCATTAAAACATTTCCGAGATGTTCTGGGTTATATGTTGTTATCATGGTTCAATTCCTTTGTTTTATCAGTACATTATCTATTTTACATTACTTTTTAATCCCAATAAAGTCAATATTTGACGAACGCTTGTGAAAAGAGTAAAACAGAGTAGTATACTGAAAAAACAATGGAGTAATCATCTTGAAAAAAGCTTATATCTACGTTCTCATTTCAACATTTCTCTTCAGTTCGATGGAAATTTCATTAAAATTAGCCGGTAGTCAATTCAATGGCGTGCAATTAAATTTCCTGCGCTTTTTAATTGGTGGCTTGGCTTTAGTCCCTTTAGCTGTTCATAACATGAAACAGCGTCATGTCACCTTTCAAAAACAAGATATTGGTACTTTTCTTTTAACTGGTTTTATAGGTGTTGTTATCAGTATGACATTCTTTCAAATTGCAGTTGAAGTCGATGCTGCTTCAACGGTGGCGGTCCTATTCAGTTCGAATCCCATTTTTGCCCTCATTTTTGGTTATATCATTCTTCATGAGACGCTGACACGTTCTAATTTGATTGCCGTCATTGTATCAGTTATTGGGTTACTCGTTATTGTCAATCCAGCCCACTTAACGAATCCACTTGGCATTTCACTTGCGCTGATTGCGGCACTAACTTTTGGATTATTCGCGATTATGCAGCGACAAGTTGGCATGAAGCGTGGCTATGACGGCTTAACAATGAACACATTTTCGTTTATTGCTGGTGCCTTGGAGCTGATGGTGATTATGATTTTATCTCATATTCAGAGTGTGGCTAATTTGTTTACACATAATCCTGTCATGCACGATTTTTCGAATATTCCTTTCTTTCAGGGCATTACTATCCACAATATCATTTTATTGGCATACATATTCTTGGGTGTTACAGCAGCCGGTTATGTACTCTATTCACTAGCAATGGAGGCTTCAGATGTCTCAACTGCCTCGCTTGTCTTTTTTATTAAACCAGCCCTTGCACCAATCTTGGCACTGATTATTCTCCACGAAAGCATCAAACTCAATACAATAATTGGCGTTGTCATTATCGTGATAGGTTCAACCATCATGTTTATTGGTAATCGTTATAGTAGTAAAGCTGACACCGTGCCCTATCAACAGGAAACCGAAACACAAAAAAAAGCCTAACGGCTTATTTTTTTTGATCCAAATACCGTAACAATAGCTTAGCTGAAGCTCTCCCTGCTTCAACAACATAGTCATCAAACACAACGCCCGAATCACCATTCGCTAAGTCGGAAACACCGCGTAATACAATAAATGGCGTCCCAAATTGGGTGGCAACTTGCGCTACTGCTGCGGCTTCCATTTCAGCAACTAGAGCGTCTGGAAAATGAGCTAAAATACGCTTCTTGGCATCGTCTTGTACAAATTGATCGCCGGAAACAATGAGTCCTTCCTTAACGGCAGCCAATTTTTCAAAATCAGCGACAACTTCAGGATCGGCCAAATAATACAAAGGTTTGTTAGGTACCTGCCCAAATGCATAGCCAAATACAGTAACGTCAACGTCAGAATGGGCAACTCGAGTACCGACAACCTCATCACCAATTTTCAAGTCAGGGTCAAGGGCGCCAGCCGAACCAGTATTTACAATTAAATCTGGTTCAAAATTGTCAATCATTACTGTCGCCGCTGATGCTGCTGCGACTTTTCCAATACCGGATTCTGTTAAAATCACTTCATGACCCTTATAAGTGCCTGTGGTAATTGAAGTACCACCATGCTGCTTTGTCTTTGTGTTATCTAGTGCAGCAATCAATGACAACTTTTCTTCCGCCATTGGTGTAATAATACCGATTTTCATAATAATTTACGCTCCAAGTCTAATTTACTAAAAAGAAATACGCATATGTCGCAATAATTAATACTGCCAAAAAAATAATGGCCAAATTGTAGCGATGAGTTAATCGTTTAGATTTACCGATTGGTGTCAGTTTCCCGTCTGAACCCAACTCATAGCGACCTTTGCGGGTTAACCGCATCTCTTGACGTGTTTCTGGTGTGACAACTTCTACTTTCATTGGATGCGCTTTAGCATATTCTTTTTCTGCTTTCACCCGTTGTTTATCACGTTGCTTTTGTGCCTTTTTCGCAGCTTTTCTTGTTTCGTTATCCATTCATTAACCTCTAAGATAGGCCCAATACAAAAACGCCGTTACTGTCTTTTGATCGTTTAATTTTCCAGCCTCAAACATCTCTTTTAAGTCATCAAACGAAATTGTTATTAAATCCATTGTTTCCCCTAAATCACGAGGCAATTGATCTGATTTTAATATTGGTTGCAAATCTTTAGCAACATAGAGATGCATATAAGCATCAGAGAAACCGACCGTTTCTACAAAACCGAAGGCCTTTTCAATCGTTCCAGCGGACATTCGTAACTCTTCGTTTAATTCACGAACGACCGCATGATGTGGGGCGTCGAAATCTCTTTCATCCAACTTGCCTGCCGGAATTTCAAGAATAAAATCACCAATTGTGGCACGCCATTGCTTTTCCAAAATAATATGATCATCATCCACCATCGCTAAAACTGAAATGGCTGGCACGTGTCTCACAATATCACGCTGTGATGTCTGATTATTGTAGAGCTGTACACTTTGTGTCTCAACACTAAAAATAGGTCCTTCATAGACAGTTTTAGTGTCAGTCACGATCTCTTTTTCAGCCATTAAACTTCTCCAGCTTTTGTCTTAATAGGTTGCACACGGGCAGCTTGATAGTTTTGATGACCTTGCACCAAGACATACTCGACCCTTTCACCTTGAATTAATGACTTAAAGCCATCCATTTCAATGCCATTAAAGTGGACAAAAATATCATCCCCACCATCATCAGGTGTGATATAACCGTAGCCACGTTCTTTTTGCCAAATTTTTACTTTTCCTGTTTTCATATCTTTATTGTATCAAAAAAGTTGCCCCCACGGACAACTTTCATAGTTTTCAATTATTTTTTTAAATAAATGCTAGGACAACAAAATTTATCAAGAAAAATAGTGACACGACAATCAATACCGGTGAAATTTCTTTGAATTTACCTAATGTTAATTTCACTATAATGAAAAATAAGAAACCAGCGGCAATACCGTACGAAATGGAATAAGAAAATGCCATAAACACTGACGTGAAGAAAGCTGGCAATGCTACTTCTAGGTTTTCCCAAGAGATTTTAGTAAATTCTCCCATCATCATGATACCTACCAGAATCAGTAATGATGATGTTGCCGCAGTTGGTATAACGCCAACAAATGGGGCAAAAATAATCATCAAAGCAAAGCCAGCTGCTGTGACAATGTTTGCCAAACCAGTACGGGCACCAGCAGCAACACCAGCTGCCGATTCAATAAACGTTGTCGTGTTACTAGTACCCGCGATACCAGCAAATGCTGTTGTAAAGGTGTCAACAACCAACGCGCGATCCATTTTAGAATTAAACCCTTTATCTTCTTCGAATGCCTTTGTATCTGCTTTTGAGAAAATACCAGTTTGGTCACCAATACCAATCAAAGTGCCAATCGCATCAAAGAGACCGGTAAGTCCCATTGCAAAAATCGTAATAATTGCTAATGAAGCATGGTGCCAATCAGTGAACAATGATCCTAAACCATTTGCACCTAATGCTTGCCCAAAAACATGTCCCAAGGCGCCAAATGCTGATCCAACCGATGTACCGGCTGAAATATGAGTATTAGTAACGCCCATTGGAATACCGATGACCGTTGTCGCAATTAATGTGATCAAAAATGCACCAGGCACTTTACGCATTACTAATATTACTAATAGAACAAACCCAATTAGTGCCAATAGTACAGACGCAGAATTGAACTTTGACAGTTCAGGTGTCACGCCACCACTCGCTAAAATAGAATTAATCGTACCTGTGGCCTTGCCAGTAAATGGTTTGTCATTTAGCGTCAAAATATTGCCTGGATCAACGATAAAGTTGATAAAACCAGCGTTTTTTAATCCAATATAAGTGACAAACATACCAATACCACCACCTATGGCAGCCTTCAATTCGCTAGGAATGCCTTTCACAATAGCGCGTCGACCATGTGTTAAAGTAATGACGATATCAACCACACCGACCAAGAACACGATTGCTAAGGCTTGCTGCCAATTAAAGCCAAAACCAAACACAATCGTATAGGTAAAGTACGCTTGCATTCCGATACCTGGTGCTAAAGCAAAGGGTACGTTAGCAAACAATCCCATAAACAGGGTGCCAAATACCGCCACTAAAATCGCAGCCAAGAAAACAGCTTGCTGTGGGATACCTGCTTGACCAAGAATCTGTGGATTCAAGAAAAAGATGTAAGCCATGGAAACAAAGGTCGTTATACCTGCGACAATCTCCCGTCGTACACTGGTACCATTTTCCTTAAGATGAAAAAACTTTTGCATATGTGTATCTCCCTGTGACATAGAAAAATCCACCCATCACAAACGATGAATGGATTAGCACCACACAATTTATGATAGTCCAACATGTTGGTGTTGGGTAGAAACTGTCGGCCAATATCCGACACTATATCAACAATTTATTTTAATATATTCTAGTTTAGCACCGCCACGACGCAGTTGCAAGAATTTCAAACAGGCAGTAAATGCTGAAATTGAATCCTCATTTTTTTCGTAGCAACCGCGTCAATAAAGTCCTTATAATGAGATACAATCAAAACAGCGCCAGCATAATGCGTTAAAAAATTTGTCAGCGCATCTAAGGCTAGTAAATCTAAATAATTAGTGGGTTCATCTAAAATAAGTAACTGCGTATCGGTAAATAAAACTTGTAGCAGTAATACTTTTACTTTTTCACCGCCACTTAGTGAACTAACTTTTTGAAAAGCCATATCTCTTTTAATGCCAAAAGCACCAAGAAAATCTCTGGCCAATTGTGGCAGTTGAGAAGATTTCAATAATACGTTTTCTAGGACTGTCTTTTCTTCGTCCAAACCAGACAAATTTTGTGAAAAATAGCCAACCGGCTTATCATAATTTTTGATGATTTGCTTAATCAAGGTGGTTTTACCACTGCCATTATCACCTAAAACAGCCAGTCGCTCCCCTGTTTCCAGATTAAAATTCACGTCTTGTAACAGTAAATGATTGCCGGCTTTAACTGTTTCCCCTGTTATTTTTAAAATAGTCCGTGTTTTATAGTTTTGACCTGCAACCGTTTGAAGTTTTAAAGGCTTTGTGACAAGCGGTTTATCAACTTTTTCTAATTCTGAAAAGCGACGCGCCATCGTTTTGGCATTTTGGCCTAATTTTTTCTGTGTTTTTAATGCGTTACCTTTTCCACTGATCAAACGTGCATCAGATGGACTAATATTCTTTGGTCGTTTTGTTGCTCGCCCTTCTCTCACCTTCACTTTCGTCATTGCCCGTTGCAGTTGCTTTTTCTTATTGACCGCATCATGATACAGATGATTCTGAGTTTCGTTGGCAAGATTACGTTGCGCTAGATAGTCGTGATAATTGCCATTATAAGCAGTAACTTGTTGTTCATGCAGCGCCCATATTTTTTGGATGATATGATTAAGAAAATAACTGTCGTGTGAAATCACAATCAATGTACCATAAAAATGTGACAGCCGTTTGATTAACCAATTCTGATGTGTCATATCTAAATTAGCAGTTGGTTCATCTAACACCAAAATATCAGGTTGATTGTTCAGTGACTCATTGATACGTTGCATCATTTTTTCACCACCACTACGATCACTATCGTCGACGACCAATTGCGGCACATAAATAACACGGCCATTTATAGAAATCTCACCACTGTCAGGTGATAAATCACCAATCATTAAGTGCGCCAATGTCGTTTTGCCAACACCATTAGCGCCAATAACGCCAATACGCTCACCAATTTTTATTTGCTGAGTAACTTGTGTTAAAATGTCGCGTCCGTCAATACTGTAATTGACTTTATTTAATGTGATTGCATGCATAAAAAAACCTCCTCTGATTTTTCACAGAATTGGTTTCGTAAACATCGCAAAAATAACGACTTATTGTCGATTTTGGCGCACTTATCCTACTCTTTCCAATTCCGTTTGTGAAATTTGAATGAATAGTTTAGTTACGCACTGGATCGACCTCTTTTCAATATTTAAAATGATTATATCATGCTGTACGAATTAGAACAAGCCAGTAATTTGACCCTTTTCGTCAATATCAATGTCTAATGCTGCAGGATGTTTTGGCAAACCGGGCATTGTCATAATATTACCAGTCAATGCAACTAAGAAACCAGCGCCCAACTTAGGGACAAATTCACGAATATGAATAGCAAAGTCTTTTGGTGCTCCTAACTTTTTAGCATCATCAGACAGAGAATATTGCGTTTTAGCCATAATAATTGGTAGCTTATCCCAGCCACGAGTTTCAAATTCTTTTAGTTGCTTTTGAGCTTTGCCAGATAATACAATAGTTTTGCCACCATAAATCGTTTGCACAATGGCATTAAGTTTATCAGTTGCAGCATCGTTAGGTTGATAAAGTGGTGTAAAATCAGATTCTTGTGCTACTTTTTCAATAACGGCTTGTGCCAAGTCTGTTGCACCTTCGCCACCCTTGGCCCAAACCTCTGTCGTGTAAGCGGTCGCGCCAAATTGTGCAACGTAGTCTTTTATGACTGCTAGTTCTTGAGCTGTATCCGCGGTGAAACGATTAATTGCAACGACAACCGGTACACCATAACGATTCATCGCCGTTAAATGCTGTCCTAAGTTTTCTAATCCAGCAGACAAAGCCTCAATATTTTCATTGTTTAAGTCGCCCAGTGCCACACCACCATGATGTTTCAGTGCGCGAATGGTCGCTACAATAACAATTGCATCCGGTGTTTTTCCTAGCAATGGGACTTTAACATCGAGGAATTTTTCACCACCCAAATCAGCTCCGAATCCGGCCTCTGTAACCACGTAATCAGCCAATTGTAGTGCTGTTTTTGTTGCCAAAATTGAGTTTGTCCCTTGCGCAATGTTTGCAAATGGACCACCATGAATGATTGCCGGTGTATGAGCCAGTGTTTGTACCAAATTAGGTTTAATTGCATCTTTTAGCAATACTGTTAACGCACCGGCTACACCTAAATCAGCAACAGTAACTGGTTCTTTGTCGTAAGTATAGCCAACGACAATACGATTAATGCGAGCCTTTAGGTCCATTAGATCAGTTGATAGCGTCAAAATAGCCATTAATTCAGATGCAACAGTAATATCAAAACCATCTTCACGAGGCACACCAGAAGTCGGCCCCCCTAAACCAATAGTCACATGACGTAAAGCGCGATCATTAATATCCACAACACGCTTCCATAAAATGCGACGCGGATCAATGTTAAGTGGATTGCCCTGATGTAAACTGTTATCTATCACTGCCGACAAAGTATCATGTGCCGAAGTAAGCGCATGGAAATCACCAGTAAAGTGCAAATTAATATCCGCCATTGGCACAACCTGCGCATAGCCGCCACCCGTTGCACCACCTTTTAATCCCATAACTGGGCCTAATGATGGTTCACGAAGCGCAATCATCGTATTTTTACCAGCTAATTTAAGTGCATCAGCCAAACCAACTGTAACGGTTGATTTACCTTCTCCAGCAGGTGTTGGATTTATTGAAGTAACCAAAATGAGTTTACCCAAATCGGTTGGACGTTTAACCTCAGGATCTAACTTAATTTTAGCTTTATCATAACCGTATGGTTCGATTTCTTGGGGCTGTAATCCCGCGCTGGCAGCAATTTCAGAGATAGGTGTAATTTTAGCAGCTTGTGCAATTTCAATATCTGTTGGCATGAATTTATCCTCTTTGAACGTGGTACACATCTAAAATATAATGTGATCGCTGGTTAGTATTTCCGTTAAATTCATTATAAACTAAAGTCCACCTCTACGACAATTATTATAACAAATCAGTCAGTTGATGCGCTGAAGTCAACTTTAAAGCGAATTTCTAAAGAAAAAACTGAAAAATCAGCCTGCAAACATTTGTCACATCAACTTATTTTTCAGTTACATTTTTAATACTATTTGTCAATTTCTTTCTTACTGTCTTTCCGGAAATCTTTGGCAGCTTCTTCCACAGCATCTTCTACAGTATTAACTGCCTTTTTAACAACATTAGCGGATGACTTACCAGCATTGCTTATCAACTTATTTTTTGTCATCGTCATTTGCCTCCTTGCATTTTAACGTTAACACTAATTTCTGTTTTGACAACCTCAGTGTATACCATCAAATATGTGAAAGCAACTAAAAAGCCCAACAAACGAAGACTATATCAGGATAAACATATGTCGTTTGTTGGGCTAGCAATACAGGGAGTATCACAACATTAGTGTAAACTATTATAGTTGTAATGTCGGATTTTTTGTCAGGTTTCTTACCACCATCAAAAGGGTATATTTGATGAGTCTGCTTTTGAAAGCGTTGTCAGCTTGGATTATTCAACAGCTTGATAGCCAATATCATGTCGAAATACAAGTGCCATGTCAATCTTATCAAGCGCCTCATACAATTGCTTTTGAGCCACAGCAGCAGTTTTTTGATGGTGAACAACCGTTAAAACACGACCTCCCTTGGTCACCAACTGACCATTTTGCAATGACACACCAGCATAATTAACCGGATAAGGTATTTCTGGAACTGTTAAGCCATTTTGTGGTGCTTCAGGATAGCCGGGGGATGCTAGCACCACACCAAGATAGATATCTTCTTCCTGCCATTTTGGAGTAGGTTGATTGCCTTGTAATAATTGCATAATTAGGTCATAAAAATCACCTGTATACTGTGGCAACACAACCTGTGCCTCTGGATCACCAAAGCGGACATTAAATTCAATTACTTTTGGCCCTTGTGCTGTTAACATCACGCCAGTATATAGCACACCTGAAAATGGTATTTTTTCAGACAACATGGCTTTAATAGTAGGCTCAACTAACATATTGATCGTTTGACGTCGAATGTCATCTGAAATCCAAGTCACTGGACTATATGCTCCCATGCCACCAGTATTTGGTCCTTTATCACCATCAAAACGGCGTTTATGATCCTGCGCCAACGGGGCGTGGGTCATTTGACCATTACGACCAACTAGCGTGAAAACCGAAAATTCAACACCGTCCAAATATTCTTCAATAACCAGTTTCGCATTAACTCGTTGTTGATAAAGATTATCTAAATAAGTTTCCCCATCGTTTCTATTATTGATAATCGTGACACCTTTTCCCAGTGCCAAACCATCCAACTTGAACACGACAGGAAAATCAAATAACTCTAAGCTGGCTTGAGCCGCCGAACGTGATGTGACAGTTTGTGAGTTTGCTGTGGGGATGTGATACTTCTTCAAAATATTTTTTGTGAACGACTTGGACCCTTCAAGTTGCGCCGCCTGTTTTGATGGTCCAAATATTGTCAAGCCGGACGCCTCAAAAACATCGACAATTCCTAACGTCAATGGTTCTTCACTACCAACAAATGTCAAATCGATTTTTTTGTCACGCGCAAAATCGCGCAATGTTGTTAATTCAGTGACAGCAATATCTTGACAAATAATGCCACTTCTCAACATGCCATCATTGCCTGGTGCAACAATCACCTCATCTACTTGGGGGCTTCGCAAAAAAGTCTGCGCAAGTGCGTGCTCACGTGCACCAGAACCAACAATTAGTACTTTTGACATAATTACCATCCATAATTTTTATTTCCTACCTACATATTTTAACAATAAATGCGTTTGATTTGTACGGTTAATACAATTATTTAAGTAAAATTTTTTGTTTTTATTTGGCAAACCAAGTCAAAATACGAACATTAAAAAACGCCATCGTTAAGATGACGTCGAAAGTTTTCTTATTATTGTGCCAAATAGCCACCGTCTACAACAAATTCTGATCCTGTCGCAAACTTTGACTCTTCACTAGCCAAATAAACAGCCATATAAGCAATATCATTTGGCTCACCAATGTGGCCCATTGGTGTCTGTGTACGTTGTGATTGTGCTTCTTCAGCACCAGGAATATTTTCTACCAGTGGCGTCTTGATATAACCTGGGTGAATTGTGTTAACACGCAAATTATAATCATTTAGTGCAGCGTGTAATGCAGCTGACTTGCTCAAGATTCGTACACCACCCTTTGAGTGATTGTAAGCAGCCAAGTTAGGGTCACCAACAAATCCTTCAATTGATGACATGTTGATAATTGAAGCACCGCCAGGTTGATTCTTCATATATTGAATGCCGTACTTAGTACCCAAAAATACACCATCAGAATTAATTGATTGCAAGAATTTCCAGTCTTCAAAAGTTGTTTCTTCAATGTTCTTCGCAATTGCGATACCTGCATTGTTTACCACAGTATCAACATGTCCAAACCACTTAATTGTGTTTTCAAACAAATCAATCCAGCCTTGCTCATCTGAAGCATCGTGCTGTACAAATCGTGCCACTGATTCATCACCAATTGACTTTACAGCTTCCTCACCAACGTTAGCACGACGTCCTGTGATAACAACTTTTGCACCTTCTTCAACGAACTTCTGAGCAATAGCCAATCCAATACCAAGCGTACCACCTGTAACAATTGCAACTTTGTTCTTTAAACGATCTACCATGAGAATTCCCCTTTTTTCTTTTATATAGTTTATTATATCACAATAATTGTTAAAAAATTCACTATCTTTGTAAGCGTTCACATTCATTTCAATTTTTGATCATTAAAAAAGCCAACTTTCGTTGGCTTTACTTTGACAAGATTGATTCAATTGTTGTTAATTCATCGTCAGAAAACGTCAAATTATCTGAAAACTTTAAATTATCAATCAAATGTGTGACATTGCTTGCCCCAATTACAACACTTGCAACGCGGCGATCTTTTAGCAACCAAGCTAAAGCCATTTGTGAAAGCGACTGTTCTCTTTGTTGGGCAATCTTATTCAAAGCATTTAATTTGTCAATTAAAGCTACTTTACCTTTTTCAAATAATACGGCATTTGTACGGTGAATTGGATAATCATCTGGTATATCATTGAGATATTTTGATGTTAATAAGCCTTCAGCTAATGGTCCATAGGCAACGAGACCAGCATGATTTTGATCCAAAACTTCTAATAAACCGTCGTTTTCTGCGGTGCGATTAAGCATGTTGTATGAAACTTGGTTGCCGATAAATGGCGTTCCTAGCGTCTCAAAAATTTTCGCAATTGCAGCTGTTTGTTCAGCATTGTAATTTGAAACACCCACGTACAATGCTTTGCCTTGCCTAACAATCAGATCTAACGCACGCGCTGTTTCCTCAAGACGTGTGTTTGGATCCCAACGATGGGCGTAGAATATATCAACGTAATCCAATCCCATTCGCTGCAAACTGAGGTCTAACGCTGCCACCAACGTTTTTTTACCAGAAAATTCACCCAACGGACCAGGCCACATATGATAGCCGGCTTTAGTCGTAATCACCAATTCATCACGATATGGCTTTAAGTCCTGTCGAAATACCTGTCCAAATGTTTCCTCGGCTGTACCATTACTTGGGCCATAGTTAGAAGCATTATCAAAGCTAAAAATACCGCTATCAAAAGCCTTTAAAATAACTTTTTTTGAGTTTTCTAAGGGCATTTGATCACCCAAATTTCGCCATAAACCAAAAGAAACTGCTGGCAAAATTAACCCTGAATCACTCACCCGACGATAAGGTAACTTTTCATAACGTTGCTCATCTGCTGCATATACCATTATTTCAATTCCTCCAAAATTAATTTTGCAATACGTTCATGATCGGCGACAGTTGGATGAACACGATCAGTGGCAATTTGCCAGTTGTTTGTATTGATAAAAGTCAACGCTTCAAATCGTGACATCTCGTTTCGAAAAACAGTTTCAAATGCGCCATTAAACGGTAGTAATATAAAAATTTTTGCATCGTGGAAACGCTTGATAATCTCTAGTAAATAGACACGTAAGCCAAACGCAAAGTCCTGAGGACTGGCCCCATAGTTCAAATCATTGGTACCATAATTAACGACTACTATATCGGTTGAAACCAATGGCCGTGGCACATTGAGCGCAACATGCCATAATGATTCAATTGCAGTTGGTACTTGAAACGGTGCAAAAGGTGTTAACCCTGAGCCACCATAAGCAATGCGTGCCAATGGTTTTTGTAGTGCTTTAGAAACCAACACCGGATAACTCAATTCAGGATGATCACCATCTGATGCCATCTCCTCACCTACCGTAATCGAATCACCGACAAAGGTAAGAAATGGTTGCGACTGCGTAATGGGAGAAACCAAACCATTATCAATCGACATTGACAATAATTTTAACGGAGATGTCCAAAATAAGGCTTGATCTTTTTGCCAAGTTCGTAACATCAGAGAATGACGACCGTCTTGAATGGATATTGTAGCGCGACCAGTTGAATCGACAACAATATCTCGCCAATCATTGTCATTAGAGGAGTATGCTAACGTAATAACACTATATGGGTTGTCAAAAACAATTTGTAATTTTTTGACACCATCAGTTATAAAACTTAACGAAGCACCCTGCTGTGTTGTAACATAGTAATCTTCCTGTTGCGCCCACTCGGGAGATAACAGTGGTTTTAAATCAATCCTCATAATGTGACGTCCATATTATCTTGACTTTTCAGCACGTCTTGAATACTTTCAAAGGCATCGACACGTTTGAGAGCCTCAGCAAACGGCGCCGCCACAGATAACTTAATCAGCTTGCTAAATTCCTTTTTAGCAGGTACTTCAATTGTATTTGTAACAATGAGCTGTTTGATGTGAGACTGATCCAATAATTGGCTCGCTTTGTTAGATAAAACAGCATGCGTCGCAACAGCGTAAATGACATCAACCCCAGCAGCATTGAGTGCCTTACTCGACTGAACCATACTTGCCCCAGTATCAATAATATCATCAACCAAAATAGCACGCTTACCGGCGACATTTCCTGTGATTTGATAGGAGAATTCATTCGTATTCTTATCTAAACGATGGTCGACGATAGCCCATTCAGCATGCAACAATTTAGCAAATTTACGAGCGCGCGCCACACTTGTGTGTCCCGGCGCAACCACTACCAAATCATCCCCGAGCAAATTATTTTCATAAAAGTAGTGACCAAGTGCTGGCATGGCAATCAAATGATCCACCGGAATGTCAAAGAATCCTTGTACCTGATCTGCGTGCAAATCCATCGTCATAACGCGTTTAACACCTTGAGACTCAAGCATGTCTGCAATCAATCGTGCCGAAATCGGTTCTCGTGAGCGTGCTTTTCTATCTGCACGCGCGTAACCAAAGTATGGAATCACCACATTTATTGAATTAGCAGAGGCTCGTCTGGCAGCGTCAATGAATATCATCAAACGCATAAAGTTTTCATTGACGGGATCTGAAATGCCTTGGATAACATAAACGTCACGGCCACGAACAGTATTTTCAATGCGCTCATAAATTTCATTGTCAGCAAAAGTTTTCACATCTATTGGGGAGAGCGGCTTGCCCAAAATAGTTGATATTTCCTGTGCAAGTTGGTTATTACTACCAAGATTAAACAATTGATAGGCTGGGGTCATGTGATTCTCCATTCATTATCGTTCTGATTTTATTATACTATATGAAAACGATTACATGAAATCATAGGGTGATATATTTGCCATCCCAATCATTGGATCAATACTACCATCAATGATCTGATTAACAGTGAGTTGATTAGCTGACACTGCTGCTTGCGTCAACTGATTTGCCGTTATAGCAACATTTTTTTCGGGTAACGGCATCGTTTTTTCGCCATCAAAATTCAATCGTTGTTGCAAAAATGTTTGACGTGGGGGTACTAAAGTTTCAGCGGCACGTTGAAACGCGGCGTACTCCCCCACCAAAATCAAAGCTTCTTTAGCACGTGTCAAGCCAGTATACAAAAGATTTCGATTTAGCATTAGGCCAAACTGATTGGTTAACGCCAAAATGACTAATTTGAACTCATTACCCTGTGCCTTGTGAACCGTGGTGGCATACGCTAGTGTCAATTGATTTAAGTTCTTTTTTGGATAAGCCAGTTCTTTCCCATCAAAATCAATTATCAGGCGATCTTCATTATCATCATTGCTAGGATCTTTTTTATACTGAACAGCGATAATTTTCCCCATATCGCCATTGTAAACATCACGTTCGCTGTCATTTTCTAACTGCAACACCTTGTCACCTTTGCGAAAAATCAAGGCACCAAACTGAATACTTTTTTGAGTTGGCTTAATGGGATTAAACAAGGCTTGCGCCATTTGATTTAAGGCATTCACCCCTGCAGAACTCTTATACATTGGTGTCAAAATTTGTAGGTCATCTTGCGTGAAACCCTTTTTAACAGCAGAAGTGACTATCTGTTGAATGGCGGTCAACGCTTGATCTGCCCCCACCATAAAAGCCGATCGGTCAGGTTGATGTGTTAAAAAGTCACTTGGAAGTCGGCCCTTTTTAACATTAGCTGCCAAATCAGAAATACTACTACCTCTACCCTGCCGATAAATGATGGCGAGTTCCACATGTGCAATTTTTTGAGAATTGACTAAATCAGCAAGCACATTTCCGGGTCCAACAGACGGTAGTTGATCACTATCGCCAACAACAATCAGCTTCATACCGTTTGGTACAGCCGCAAGCAGCTTAGCGGTCAGCTCAATATCTAACATTGACGCCTCATCAATAATAAGCAAACCACCGGCAATTGGATTATCCGCATTAAATTCTGGTTCATCCAAATCAGAAATTCCCAACAAACGATGAATTGTTGAGGCCTCATGTCCGGTCACCTCAGTCATACGTTTTGCAGCGCGACCGGTTGGCGATGCCATCCGTACTTGGTATTGTTTTAACAGCTTTTGCCCATCTGCAGCGGTACTTGCACGTTGCTGCACTATTTTTTGCCATGTTGCAACAATCGTTCGAATAATCGTTGTCTTGCCAGTTCCTGGTCCGCCCGTCAGCAAAAAAATGGGTGCGTTTAACCCCTCTTTAACAGCTGAAATTTGTGTTTCATCTAAGGTCATATTGCCTGGCGTCACAAAAGCTTGGTCAATGTCTGACATTGTTAATTCAAATGGTGGCGTGGCTGTTTGTAAACGCTGAATATCATTCGATACTTGAACTTCCGCTTCAAATAGTGTGTTAGGGTAATAACGACCATCATCATTCACTAAAATATGACTACTAATCAAACGCGCAATCGCTGTTTCAATTTGTGTTTCAAAGCTTTGACCCTGCTCATGAATCATTTGAGCAACCGCATAACGTAATTGGTCATGATACAGATAAGTGTGACCGTGCTGAAAGCTGACTCGCATAACCGCCGCATAAACAGCTGCTTGTAAACGTTTTTGATCCGAATCTTCAACACCAATTTGGCGACCTATTTCATCGGCTTTTTTGAAATTAATGCCTTCAAATTCGAATACGAGACGATATGGATCTTGCATTAAAATATCTTGTGCCTGATTACCATATTGGTCATATAAGCGACCTGCTAGGTCAGCCCCAATGCCAAATTGATTACCAATTTGGAACAAACGCTCCAAACCAAGGTTGAGTTGCAGCGTTTTCGCCATTTTTTTCGCGGTTGAATCCTTAATGATACCGTCTAAAACAGTAACATCTGCTAAAATCAAATCCACAGCATTTAGCCCGAGATGATCAACAATTTTTTGTGCAGATTTTGGTCCAATACCTGAAAACTGACCACTAGCAAAATATTTAATTAATCCATTTTCATCAGGTGGTAATTCATTTTCGTATCGTTCCGCCTTGAATTGTTGCCCGTATTTGGGATGGCGCACTGTTTGACCATAAAAAGCATAAACTCTACCTTCTTGGACATCACCAAAAGTTCCCGTCACAATGATTTCAGGCGCGTCCCAGTCGTCAAGTGACGTCTCTTCTACTGACACAGATAAAATTTTAAAATAGGAATCCGTTGACGTAAAAATTACAGATTGTAATGTGCCAATAACTTTATCCAATTCTGTCGTTACTAATGCCATTAAATTGTTGTCGAGTCATCTTGCTTTTTATTGAGATAACTCGTATTATTCCAATCTTCAATTTGATAATGTTCACCATCAACAGTTGATAATACAGTTGTCGAGGTATTGCTCAAACCACCACGTTCGCGGATGCTCATTCGTGGTTGCTGTAATAAACCATTCAATCCAAAAGAAAGTGCCATACCGTGCGATACAATCAAAATATTGTCGTTTGGATATTGTTGTGCTATATCTTTAATTACTCGCACAAAACGTTTGGTCGCTTTGGTATAACCTTCACCACCAAATTCCTGACCCTCGAACTGATTCAAATCATGACGATAATTATTGTAGGCCTCTGGATAACGTTCTTGCACATTTGCAACTAATTCACCTTCCCATTCGCCTAAACCAACTTCGGCCAAATTAGATCTTAGTGATAAGGCTGGTGATGCCTTTAAAAATTGCGCAATTTTTGTAGCAGTAATCCGAGCACGTTTAATCGGCGAAGCATAGATGTGAGCAAATTTGGCGTCGCTCAAAAATCCGCCTACTTTTTTCATATCCGCATAACTTGATGGCAGTAACTCTGAATCACCATTGCCACCTTGAAAGCGTCGTTCGAGATTCCATTCCGTTTGACCGTGCCTAACAAAATAAAATTTAGTCATATTGATTGATTTACCTCCAAAAAAATTGATGATGACAATGCGTTCTAATTAACCTTTGTAATAACACCGCGTTGCACCAATTCATCAATAAAAAAATGATACAACTTGACAATTTCTTCAGCATTATTGTTTTTGAAAATATCCACGCGAACCACATCCCCTGCTGAGACCGTGCTCATTTTGAAACCAGTCAAATCTTGATTAACGGATACTTTAAGCTGAATTGAATTAGCTAATGCTTTTTCTGGCTCTAATGCTCGATGCAAAACATGAATTCCTGCATTGTTAGTGACAAATCCTAAATCACCTAGCGTATATTTTTTTAGTTGATCACTCAATTGATAAGTCGCGTCTCCGGCGATTGTTACACTTTTCTCAAATGCCATTATTTTGTAGCTCCTCAGTTAGTCTAACTACCATTATAGCAAAAAAGCACCACTATCGTGGCGCTGATTGACTTAAAACTTTTGATTAAATTCAGATCCCTTTGGATGGTTAGGGACTTTTATCTTACCATTTATGATTGCCTTTTTAGCTTTATTAACAGCCTTCTTTTCGGCAGAAGTTAATTCTGAATCCGTGAGATAAACACCATGCTCTTTCAAACCATAAGCAATTGTTTTACCACCAGGGAATTTTTTGGTCTTGTTGTAATTATCCGCAACATTTTTGACACCATCGCCTACTGACGTAATTGATGAAGCTAATGTCGATGTCGTCTTTTTACCATCTTTTGAAGTGTAAGCCCCATCAGACTTTTGATCGCGGTCAACACCAATGATGTAGAGACGTTCTTTGGAATCTGCGTTCAACTTAGCATTTTCTGCCTTTGCTTCAGAAAATGCGCCATTTCCAACAAATCCAGCTGCCGCAAAAATAGTACGAATACCAGAAGCATACATCGTCGCTGCAATTGTTTTTCCTTTAGCAGAGTCAGTAAATGAGTTAGCATACTGCTTTTCAACTTTCAAAGATGAATCAGTTGCTTTTACACCAGCTTCAAACCCTGCATCAAAGGCATCAATAATGTTACCGTGAATACCACCAATGAAGCCAACTGTTTTTTCACCGTTGGCGTCGGCTTTTGTTGCTGCAGCAACACCAGCGAGATATGATGATTGTTCAGAACGGAACATGACACTTGCGACGTTTTTACGACTTTTAACAATGTCATCTACCAAAACAAATTTTTGTTTAGGGTTCAATTTAGCAGATTTTGTGATTGATTGGTTCAATGAATAACCGATACCATAAACAATCGTGTACTTCTTACTCTTTGTTGCCAAATTAAAATTTTGATCAAGGTCAGAATGATCAGCTGTATTAAAATAAGTCACAGGGGCATTTTGACCAGACTTCAAATTATTTTTCTTAGCATAAGCTTGTGCGCCTTCCCATGCAGATTGGTTGAATGAATGGTCATCCACACCCCCAACATCCAAAACAAGGCCTAATGTTGCTGCCTTACTAGTATCAGTTGATGATGTTGATTTATGGCTAGTAGCCGCATAAATACCGCCGCCAATCACGGCAACTGCTACGACACCAGCAATAATTTTTGTTGATTGATTCATGGTGATTCTCCTCTATTACGCTCTCACGTTTTTTCATTGGGTACGCTGACGCGTAGCACCGACCCAATTATTTTTGACTAACTAAATATAAGCTGTACTTTTTTCAATTAGTTCCAGCTATTGATTTTACATTAGTGGCAATAAAAAACAAGGCCCATAGTGGTCCTTGCTTTTTTATTTTAACGATCTTAAGAACACACTTACAGTTACTTACTTTTGCAGAGCTGAACGAATAATTGCCCAAAAATGCCAGTTTAATTCACTTGTTCTAATATCCAAATACTCAGTTTTTGTGTACAAACGACTGCCTTGTCGATAAGGTACTGTTAAAATACTTTGGTTAAAAATGTGTGCCTCAATGATGCGTTGCGCTTTATTTAATCTTCGAAGTAACTGCGAAACCGTTTCATTTTTATTTGATTCAACACCATAGGCGGTTGCTGCGCGTAATGATAATTTAATCAAATTAGGTTTCACTGATGAGCCGACATCTGCGATGTTTCTTGCAAAACTTTCATGCCAAAATACAATGTCACTCAAATAGTCTTTTACTGTCCACTGCTCTGTTAAATATTGCTTTTCATCAGTTAAAACAACCTCATCACAATTCAAATCAGTTAACTGAAACAATCGCCTGAATTGCTGTAAAGCATATTGTTCACGTATCAAAGCAGCTGTCAAAACACTATCAGGATTATCAATTATCATGTCAAAAACCGCTTTCTCTGATTTAATTGCTTATTGGCACATTATTTTTAGTGCGTTTCTCACTTATGCACGCACAGCAAAGCGCAACCCTTTTGGCAAAAAGTTTTTGATTTGTCCGGTCACAAATTTACCCCAACCAGCACCATTGCCGTTAACCACCATCAATATCCACCCCTTAGATAATGGATCATCAGTATTAATAACATCGCCATGAGCATAATCAGCCCAGTCTTGATCCACTAAATTAAATTGCTGCTTAACTTGTGTTGGTGACACAGCTAAAGCCAGAGCATGTGCTGGTTCAAAACGATTTTTTTTGAAGGTACCTATTTCCAATCCCGGGCGCACAATCTTCAACCCATTCAAATCAGGTGTCGCATCAGGCGCAAGGAATAACCGATCACCAAACAGCAAAAATTGACGATTTTCAATGTCAAACTGTTGAAAAGTTGATTCCCAAAAATCAGCAATAACTTTTTGTTGCTCACGATTAAGTTCGGCTGGTTTGAGCGCTTTTATCACATTCTCAGTAGGTTCTACTTCTTTAGCCCTTTTGACCAATTTTGCTACAAAATGCCCTTCACCATTTAAATGATGTGGCCATAAACGCGCTGTTTTTAGGAGCTCAGAACGATTTTGCGTTTGACTAGTTGTTGTCACGCCACTGACAAAATCAGAATCAGCCCACTCTGGACGCCCATCACTAATGCCACTGTTAATCGGCTTATCAATTGGCATCAGCTCAAATTCTGGATAAGTATCAAGTAACCAAGCTATCATCTGCTCATCTTCTTCAGGTGAAAAAGTGCAAGTTGAATAAACTAACTCACCGCCAGGCCGTAACATCTTAACTGTTTCATGTAATATTTCCCGTTGCCGTTGTGCGTTTTCAGCAGGGTAATCTGAATGCCAATAAGCCATTGCTGCCGGGTCTTTTCGAAACATCCCTTCACCTGAACATGGGGCATCTAGTAGAATTTTGTCAAAAAATAATGGTAGTCGTGCACTCAATTCCGCCGGTGTCTGTGAACTGACAATTGCATTTTGAACACCGAGTCTCTCGATATTTTCGCTTAATATTTTAGCACGCGACATAAAAATTTCATTAGACCACAGCAAGCCTTTTTGCATCATAAAAGCCGCCAAATGAGTTGATTTTCCACCCGGTGCTGCAGCTAAATCTAATACTTTTTCTCCAGGTTTTGGGGCAAGAACCTCACCCACAAATTGAGCAGACGGTTCCTGAGAATAGACAACACCGGTAACATGATCTTTTGAATGACCATCAACCGTTCCGAAGTATCCCCATTGACCATAAGGCACTTTTCCATCATTTGGTGTATCATGCGACACTGGATTTGCTTTCAAAGGGTTAAGTCGATAGCCCTTTTGATGGATAGTCTCAAAACTGTTAAAAAAATCCGTTGCTTCCTGTCCTAACAAACGTGTGTACTTTTTTTTGAAATCTTCAGGTAAGTTCATGAGTATGCTTCAACCTCATCAAATGTTGGAATTGAAGGAATGGCTCCCGGTCTTGTTACAGCGATAGCGCTAGCTATGCTAGCACGTTTTACAGCATCATCTAAATTATTAAAATCAGGTGCTATAACACTCGCTAATGTGCCAATGAAAGTATCTCCCGCCGCTGTGGTGTCTTGTGCGACTACCTTTTCAGGTTGTGCCCACCATCTTCTTTGGCCATCAGCAACAAAAGATCCTGCGGCGCCAAGCGTGATAATACTTCGCTTTGCGCCTTTTGCTTGCAACGCATCCGTCACACGATTTAAAACACCTTCGTCATTTACAACTTCAATTCCTGTCAACAGTTGCGCCTCTGTCTCATTTGGCAAAATAATGTCTGTAACAGCCATTAATTCGGGCGTTAATTCGTACACTGCTGGAGCCGGATTTAAAACAGTTTGAACCTGATGGTTATGTGCTAGCTCAAAGGCTGCCAAAATAACAGCATACGGTACCTCAAACTGCGCAATAATCAAATCGGCATCAATAATTAAGTCGCGATCTAAGTCGGCAGTTGTCAGAGCTTGATTAGCACCACCATGAATTAGAATTGTATTGGCGCCATCATCTTGTAACATGATAAAAGCAGACCCAGTCGGTACATCACCATTAGTTTTTAATTGATCGACGTTAACCCCGTTATTGACAAGAGTAGCGCGCATGAATTGACCATTGGCATCATTACCAATTGCACCAATAAAGGACACATTGGCCCCTTGCCTTGCCGCTGCAACGGCTTGATTGGCGCCCTTTCCACCCGGTGCAGTAGTCACATTAGTCAAAGCCATTGTCTCTCCGACTAGTGGCATTCGCGGCATTTTCATAATGCTATCAACATTCAAACTTCCAAGAACAACGATTTTTTTTGTCATAACTTTCATCCATCTCATTAATGTCAAATAAAGTTGATAACACAATTGGTTATCAAACATTATTTTTGCATAAAGTTAATTATATCATTTATTATCACACACTTGGAAAGTCATCAAAAAAGACACGCTCGTCTTAAGCGTGTCTTTGAATATCGCCACCATTTTCGATCATAATACGCAGCATTTCCATTAACTCTTGATTTTGATTTGTCAGTACTTGCAATTCAAATCGCATCGCCTTGATCTGGCGTTTCATTTCAGCTAAATCGTCGGTTGTATTATCTTGATAGCCAAATACTTGGTGATATGGTTGCTTATTACCTGTGTAAACAGACTCTGAAAAGGTATCACGTTCTTGACGCACCCACCGCATGACCGTGTTATAGGGAATCTCAAATTCAGAAGCCACTGATTTTCCAGATTGATGGCGGTTAATGATTTTGTCACAAACTTCGTTACGCGTTTTTAATGAATAATGTGCTCTAGTTTCCATTTTTTACCATCCTTTTTAATACTTTGATAATTATTATAAAGGAAATATTTATATTTAAAAATGGACAAGTTGAACAATATTACCCATTTAATATTAAAAATGGTATATTTTAAACGCTAATCATTGCGAGTGTTGCCCGTTTGATCGTGAATTGCTACAACTTTGGCATTATTAACTCGCCCTGTGCCAGAATATGGTTGATAATCATCAAACAAAACACCTTGATCAGCCCACCATTTTCTTAAAACTTCTTTATTGGCATCAAATCTTGGTGGTAACGCAAATGTTGTTCCTAAATCTTGGACAGATTCATCTAGTGTAAAACCGGGATTAGTAGTTGCTACCTCAACGCGATTACCACCTGGTTCAATAAAGTATATAGAATTGAAATAGCCACGATCAATATAGACTTCACGACGCCAACCTTGTTCCTCTGCACGCGCCCACAAGTAATCTAGATCCTGCGAAGATTCGACGGCTAAAGCAAAATGATCAGTTGATCCTTTGCCAAATTTTGATTCTGGGGCATCGTTAGGTGTTTCGTACAAATAAATGGCCTGTTCATCTGCCAAATTAATAACGTTGCCCTTAACAACAACGCCATAGTCACTGAATAGTTGTTCAAAAAAATTCGCAGTCGCCACAACATCAGGAACATGTAATTCAGCACCTAGAATACCTGTGATTTGTTTGTTCGCTGGAACATCTGACATAAAGTTGATATGCCAGTCAAATTGTTGCTGATTGACTGCCTTAATTTCAATTGGAATAGCATCAAAGTCTTGTGTGTGTAGTATACCACGGCCATCAATCGTTGCTGGTAAGTTGAATGATAACAATCGTTCTTGCCAATATGGTAACGCACCTGCTGGCACACCAAAATGTAGCCCATTGAAAAACATTTTACCGTCGACACGAGGACGATCAAGTTTTGCATCTGGGAAAAAAGTGACCACAGTACCCGGTGTGCCAATGAAATCACCATAATAAACATGCCGCATGTGAGGATTAGCCTGATTAATAGAATTTTTTATGAAGCGTAAACCCAAAATATCAACATAAAAATGTGCATTTTGTTTAAAATTACCTGTTAAAAGAGAGACGTGATGCGTTTTCATATGCTTATCGCCATGCGCGTCAAAAGGCGCGCCTTTCTATTTTTATTGTTGATTAAATTATATATGCCCTAAATAAAAAAGCAAGCATTTTGATTACTTTTTAGAAGCTAATTATCCATTTTTGGTCTAAAATAACGATATATTGCCTGCGCAACTACCAATAAGAATATTGCTGCAGCTAACATTAACGTTTTATCGGTTTGATCATGGTAAACTAACATTGCTCTTATTAAAGCTGTCACGCCAATATATAAGAAGTTGCCAGTTGAAATGTGTGCGTCTTTTATGAAGTATTCACGCACCAAACTCAAAAACTCAAAAAACAAAAATACAACCAATATTTCTTCGGCCAATTCTGTAAAATGACCAGCGATATCGGTCATCCACAACATTTGAGCGAGATTCAACAACTCTCGTAGCAAAAATCCAAATATCACGACGCCAATAACAATCATGACTGCATTTAAAACATACTCGAAGTAACCTGCAACTTTTTGATGCCACTCATGCTTCATTTATTCACCGCCTTTTCATATTTATCACGTTAAAAATCAAACAAACTCAACTGATTTTCATCTGGTAGTCCTTCTAGAACGGAATGCTGTGTCATAAAATCAATAATCGTTTGTGACACTTTACCTCGTTTTTTGAGGTCTTCTTTACTCAAAAAAGGTTTTTCTGTTCTTGCAGCAACAATTTGTTTAGCCACGTTGTCACCTAATCCTGGCAGAGAAATAAATGGTGGTATTAATGTTTCGCCATCAATCACCCATTCAAGTGCTTCCGATCGGTTTAAATCAACCATTTTGAAGCTGATTCCCCGCTCAAGCGCTTCGTTAGCCATTTCAAGAACTGTCATTAAATTCTTATCTCCAACAGTCGCATCATTGCCAAGTTCACGTAATTTCTTTAAAGCAGATTTGGTTGCTTCTTTACCCCGACTCATCGCAACAACATCAAAAGCATCCGCACGAACCGAAAAGTAAGTTGCATAATAAATTGTGGGGAAATAAACTTTAAAATAGGCAATCCGCAATGCCATCAAAACATAGGCCGCAGCATGTGCCCGTGGAAACATATACTTAATTTTGAGCATCGACTGGATGTACCACTCTGGAATGTTTGCTTCACGTAACTGCTTTTGGTACTCATCAGTGATGCCTTTACCTTTACGGACTTTTTCCATAATGTTAAAAGCATCAGCTGCTGGGAAGCCCCAATTAATTAAATCGGTCATGATTTTATCACGCGTTCCAATAACAGTACCAATTGTGGCCGTTCCGTTTTCAATCAGCTCGTTAGCGTTGCCCAACCAAACATCAGTCCCGTGAGATAGGCCAGAAATTTGTAATAGCTCAGAATAAGTATGCGGTTGCGTCTCTTCCAACATACCACGCACGAAATTAGTGCCGAATTCAGGCAATCCCAGTGTACCTGTCTTTGAAAAAATTTGCTCTGGCGTCACACCAAGTGCTTCAGTAGAAGTAAATAAACTTAAAACACCCGGGTCGTTTGCTGGAATTGATTGCGGATCAATGCCAGACATATCCTTTAATGTTCGCACCATTGTCGGATCATCATGTCCCAAAATATCCATTTTTAATAAATTATCATGAATAGAATGATAATCCATGTGAGTTGTTTGCCAGAGAGATTTTTGATCATCAGCAGGATACTGAATCGGTGTGAAATCATAGACTTCATATTCACGTGGCACAATCAATATACCACCGGGATGCTGTCCTGTTGTCCGTTTGACGCCTGTGATTCCTTGGGCCAATCGTTCAATTTCTGCCCCACGATAATGTTTATCATGATCCCGTTCATAGCCTTTCACGTAACCAAAAGCTGTTTTTTCAGCCACTGTCGCTATCGTTCCGGCACGGTACACATTATGCTCGCCAAACAGTACTTTCATGTAATTATGAGCAATTGGCTGATAATCACCAGAAAAATTCAAATCAATATCTGGCACTTTATTTCCGGTGAAGCCCATAAAAGTTTCAAACGGAATATTTTGTCCATCACCAATCAACATTTCACCTGGATGATTGGGATCTTCTTTTTCAGGCAAATCATAACCAGACTCATATTGTTTCGGATCAACTAGTTCGAAATAATCACCATGCGCGGATCGATAATGAGGCGGCAACGGGTTAACTTCAGTTATACCCGACATTGTGGCGACAAACGAGGATCCTACGGATCCTCGCGACCCAACTAAATAACCGTCTTTAACAGATTTAGCTACCAAACGTTGGGCAATCATGTAGTGTGGCGCGAAACCATTACCAATAATTGCTTTCAACTCTTGGTCTATGCGTGCTTGTATTTCTGGTGGAATTGGATCACCATACCAAGCTTTTGCCGTCCGGTAAGTTTTTTCAGTGAGTTCATCACCTGCACCAGGAATATTTGGCGGATAGGAACCACTTTTCAACGGTTCAATATCGTCAAGCATATCAGAAATAAGATGCGTATTCTCAATCACAATCCTTTTTGCTGTTTCGTCACCAACAAAAGCAAAATCATCGAGCAATTCTTGGGTCGTTTTGAAATAATTATCAGGTAAAGCAGTTCTATTTTGTGGATTACCTGGTTGTGTTGCAATCAAAATATTACGGTAAATTTTATCTTCAGGGTTGGTGTATTTAACATCACCAGTGACCACCACTGGTTTCCCTAATTCGTCACCAATGGCAATCATTTCCTCTAAAATTTCTTGCAGTTTTGTTTGGTCGGAAATTAGTGCCGATTCAATCATTGGTTGATAGTTTGCGGTTGGTTGAATTTCAATAAAATCATAATATTTAGCTTTTTCAGTCGCCTCATTTTTTCCTTTTTCAATGAGAGAAATGATGACATCTCCGCCAGTATCACCTGTTCCTACTAGTAAACCTTCACGATATTGCTGTAAGATGGAACGCGGAATTCGAGGTACCCGAGCAAAAAACTCAATGTTTGAACGGGAGACCAGCTTATAAAGATTTTTTAACCCAGTCGCATTTTGAACCAGCAATGTCACATGAACCGGCCGCCCATGCTTCCACGCGTCCCCTTCAGTCATGTGGTCGTTAAGTTGATTATGGTAGTTTAAATCAAAACGTTCTTTCGCCTCTTTCATCAAGCGCCATGCGATATGTCCAGTAGTTTCAGAATCGAAAATGGCACGGTGAGCTTGCTCTAAATTAATATTAAATCGTTTAGCAATCGTGCCAAGTCGGTAGGATTTATAATCAGGATATAACCAACGAGTAAACGGTAACGTATCAATAATAGGGTTACTAATTTGGGATTGTTGATAACGCGCATAAGCGGCGTTCATGAAGCCAATATCAAATGTTACATTATGACCCACTAAAATAGCATCACCGCACCACTCTCGAAAACGTCGAATTATGTTTTCTTCACTGTCAGCATTTGCTACCATAGCATCAGTAATTGATGTCAAATTGGTAGTGAATTCAGATAATGGAAAACCTGGATTAATATATTCTGAGAACTTATCAACAACGTTACCAATTTGCATTTTAACAGCGGATAGTTCAATGATTTTATCTGTTACTGCCGAAAGTCCAGTAGTTTCCAAATCAAAAGCGACAAAAGTTGTGCCTTTGTCTAATAGTGAAATTGGTCGCAGATTGAAGGCAATTGGTTCACCATCTTCGACCAAATTAGCTTCCATACCGTAGATCATTTTGAGGTTATTTTTACTACCCGCAGCAACCGCCTCAGGAAAGCCTTGAACATTTCCAGTATCAGTAACAGCCAAAGCTGTTTGGCCCCAATTTTTTGCGAGCTTTGCAACTTCTGAATAGTTTGTCACAGCATCCATGGTCGACATGTTTGTATGAACGTGTAACTCAATGCGTTGCTGTTCTCCAATATAATCTTCCTGACGATTAGCATGATCAATGACTTGTAAATCGTAGATATTCATAACCAGTTCGCGGGCATAAGTATCTTCTTGAACATTACCACTTAGCCGAACCCACAAACCAGCCTTCAATCCCTCAAACACAGCTTCATCAGATTCATTATTAGAAAACTTTTTGGCTGAAATGGAACTTGAATAATCAGTTATTTTGATAGTGAGAAGTTGTCGCCCTGAACGCAATTCTCTGATTTCATCAGCAAAAATATAGCCTTCAACCACCACACGATTTTCTTCACCATCGATGTCTTCTAATCTCGTAATTTCAGCATCAGTTGAAATTTTACGACCCAGCGTTAGCGGCACACCCTCTGATGTTGTTTTTGGTTTAGCCTGTTTGTTAGCTTCAATTGCTTTTTGCAAGTCTTCACGGGCCTTAGCGTGATGCTGTGCAACATTTTCCTGAATTTCTTGTGCCAGTTGTTCATCGAGCTGTGGCACTAATGTGATTTTGGGAAAACCAAAACTTTCATATGCTGAAATTATTGAGGCAACCGCCTGACTATCTAGTGATTGAAATAGTAGTTGCGCACCAACTGCAACACTGAATTCGTTATCATTTAATAATTTAAGAATCGTGTTACTTGCTAACTGTTGCGCCTTGGCATGGTTTAATTTAGAGTGATCTAAAGCCAAATGCCAGTATTGTGCCATCATTTCTTGATTAATTGCTTGCGATTGACTGGAAATCATTATTGACACGTCAGCTATATTAGTAAATGCTTTTTTCAAATATTGCTGAAATTGCATATATACGTTGGCTGGCAGCGGTTGCAATAATTGAATGTGGAATACCCACTGTCTCTGTCTAGCTGATACATCTACGCGAGTTAGCTGACCACCTTCAAAAAAGGATACAATTTCGTCTGATAATTGAATCTGACTAATTAAATGCTTTAATTGTTCTTCATGGGTTAACGCCATTTGTCCCCCTAATTTGAGTAAAAAAGCCGATCAATCATCGGCCAAATGTTTACTCACTTATTTATTCACTGTCGCCTTGAAGCAAAACTAAAACTGAGTCAACCACTTCACTCACTCGCATCTCAATATTAGTATTACTTGCACGAACTTTCACTTCAACAACGTCTTCACTCGCCTTTTTACCTACTGTAATTCTAATTGGTAATCCAATTAAATCAGCATCAGCAAACTTGACGCCTGCACGTTCCTTACGATCGTCAACCAAAACTTCCAAATGCTTTGCCTCTAGCAACGATTCAAGTTGTTCAGCAACACGCACTTGATCGGCATCTTTCGTATTCACCGGTACAATGTGGACATCAAATGGTGCAACACTGGCTGGCCAAACTAACCCAGCCTCATCAGCTTTTTGTTCTGCAATCGCGCTCAACAAACGTGAAACACCAATACCATATGAGCCCATTACAACATCAGTTTGGCGACCATTTTCATCTAAAACCTGTGCGCCTAACGACTTAGAATAACGCGTACCAAGTTTAAAAATATGACCAATTTCAATACCGGAAGTAAATACTAAGTGCCCTTTGCCATCAACAGCCAAGTCACCTTCTCTAGCGACACGAAAATCGCCAATATTTGTTTCCTCAACTTGGACGTCTCGTCCCCAATTCAAATTAGTCAAATGATAACCATCTTCATTGGCTCCAGCGACAAAATTTACCAAATCGGCAGCCCGTTCATCGACCAAAAGTTGCACATTTTCAGGTAGTTCGACTGGTCCTAATGATCCAAAACCTGCACCAACAATATCTCGGACACGGTTTTCGTCAGCTAATTCAAATTTATCAGCATTCAAGAAATTTTGGACCTTAACCTCATTAACATCATAATCACCTGTTGTCACAACTGCTACAAGCTGATCGTCAGCAATAAACATCATTGTTTTAACAAGTTCATTGGATGATTTACCCAAAAATTCTGCCACTTCCGCAATTGTTTTTACTTCAGGAGTTGCAACTTTTTTCGACGCCAATAATTCTGCATCGGTGATTTTTCTCTCATAGAAATCCTTGGCCATTTCCAAATTTGCCGCATAGTCAGTCGCGTCAGAATAAGCAATGGTATCTTCTCCAGCAGCTGCAGGAGCCGAAAATTCTTTTGAATCCGATCCTCCCATAGCGCCGGCATCACCGACAATTGCCCGATAATGCAGACCAAGTCGATTAAAAATGTTGACATACGCTTTTTCCATATTGTGAAAGGCATCATCAAGGCCATCTTGGTCGGCACTAAACGAATAAGCATCTTTCATAATGAACTCACGTGTTCGAAGTAACCCAAAACGTGGTCTATTTTCATCTCGGAACTTTGGTTGGATTTGGTAAACCACTAAAGGCAATTTTTTATATGACTTAATTTCATCAGCAATCAACTGAGTAAAGGTTTCTTCGTGTGTTGGTCCTAATATGAAATCACGATCTTGCCGGTTTTTAAATTTATACAACGCTGGACCATATGTCGCATAACGACCTGAGCGTTGCCACAATTCTGCTGGTAAAATTTCTGGAACTAACATCTCATTGGCGTCGATTCGCGCCATTTCCTCACGAATGATGGCTTCAATTTTGTTTAAAACCCTTTTGGCTAAAGGTAAATATGAAAACATACCAGCTGCAACGGGGCGGATATAACCTGCTTTTAACAATAATTGGTGGCTTTTAACCTCTGCTTCCGCCGGAACTTCTCGTAAAGTTGGCATCAGTAATTTAGACTGTTTCATATAAACTCCTCTTTTATTAAATGTACTCTCATTTATTTTATCGCAAAATATCATTAATAGTAACAGCAATCATTAGAATTACCATTGCAATTGCACCTACCACGGTGACACCATTTTCAAATGATGCTGGCAATGGACGCCTTAGAATCGCTTCCAGTAAGTTCAAGATTAGTTTACCACCATCTAGAGCTGGTATTGGAATTAAATTCATAATACCTAAGTTAATCGACAAAAATGCCATATAGAATAGAATATTCAAAAATCCTGTTTTAGCAACAGTAGACGTTGTTTTGGCAATTGAAACTGGACCACCTAGTTTATCCAAACTGAACCCGCCACTAAACAGATGTGTCAGCGCGTACCAAATCCGGCTAGTTGTCGAAGCGGTTGTGTAAACACCATACTTTATACGTGCACCAAAGCTCTGGTGTGTTTTCTCTGTGATACCCACTAACGGCGTTTTTGCACCATTAACCGTAACCAATTTGGGTGTGACTTTGATAGTCTCTTGTTTACCGTCACGGACAATATCAATCGTCATTTGTTTGTGTCCAACACTGCTAATAACGGTTGCTACATTTTCCCAAGTTGTGGTTTTATGTCCATTCACTTCGGTAATTCGGTCACCTGCTTGCAGTCCAGCCTTTTGAGCTGGCATGTTGTGTTGAACTGTGCCTACAATCGGTTCGTTAAGTGTAACACTTGGTAAGGTGAAGCCTAGTCCTGAAAAAACCACTAAGGCTAAGACAAAGTTCATAAATGGTCCGGCAATATTAATCAACGCGCGTCGCCATAATTTTGCACTTTGAAACCATGTGTCACGTGGTGCGATTTGAACAGTCACACCATTTTCTTCAATGATGGTCGCATCATGACTAACAGATAACACTTTCATCTCTGAATCATCAGCTTGGTAACCTGTCAGCGTCAGGTCATCACTCAAGTCGAAAGTGTCGATTTGAAATGGTACACCTTGACCCGCCTGATCAATCCGTGTGTCAATTTCGGTAACTTTACCCACCTGATCAAAGCGTAATCGTAAGCGCTGTCCTGCTTCTAAATCCGGTGTTTCATCCATTCCAGCCATCCGTACATATCCACCAACAGGTAATATACGGATTGTATAGGCAGTATGATTGCGATTCCAGCTCAATAACTTTGGCCCCATACCAATTGCAAATTCACGAACCAATACACCAGATTTTTTGGCAGCAAAAAAATGCCCAAATTCATGTACTGTAACCAATACACCAAAAACAAATATGAATGCAATTATCGCCGTTAAACTCATTCCAAATCTCGCTTTAAATTAACATGCCTAAAATAGACATCAGTGGCATAACAACTAACATTGAATCAAAACGATCTAAAATACCACCATGCCCTGGTAAAATATTGCCTGAATCTTTTACGTTAAAATGGCGTTTCAAACCTGACTCGATTAAATCACCAAGTTGACCTGCAATAGACAAGACAACTGCAAATAGTAAGAGTTCAATGAAATTGTATGCTGGCAACCAATTAAATATAGTGTACAAAGATGCCACAACAATTACTGCTACCAAACTACCACCAATGGATCCTTCCCAAGTTTTATTAGGACTAATTTTGGGGGCGAGTTTGTGTTTGCCAATAGCTCGGCCAACCATATAAGCACCTGAATCAGTTAACCAAACAATTAGCATACCAAACATCACCGTTGCCAATCCTTTTGTGTCGGCTTGGAAAAAATAATGAAATCCAGTACCAATATACAGCATGGCTAGAGTCAATGTCCCAGCATCATCAAAATTAAAATGGTTGCGGCTAAAGACTGTATGTAGTAATAAGAGAAATGCTAGTATATAAAAGAATATATGAGCACTTTTAATGAGTGGGACGTCTTGCCAAAAACTATTTGGCAAAATAAGTGCCACAACACCTATAAAACTAACCCAAGCTTCGGCAGAAACAAAAAAACGATGTTTCATCCGCAAAATTTCACTCATCGCAATCACACCCATAATCAATGTCAAAATCAGAAGTGGTGCGCCGCCCATGATTAAAAGAGGAACAAAGATAATCAAAGCAACTACTGCCGTAATCACACGTGTTTTCATGGCTTACTATTTCTCGCTTTCGTCATTAAGACCGCCAAAACGACGATCTCTTTTAGTGTAAGATGTAATAGCTTCTATCAAGTCTTCACCTGAATATTCTGGCCATAAAACATCCGTAAAGTATAGTTCAGCGTATGCCGATTGATAAGGTAAAAAATTACTCAAGCGCAATTCACCCGACGTACGAATCATCAAATCAGGCGTCGCTAATTCACCTAAAGGTGAAGTTTGAAGGGCGCTGGCAAAATGATTAGCGTCAATCTCTTCAGCGGTCAGATCACCTGACGCGACCTGTTGTGCTAGTAATTTCGCTGCTGCCACAATTTCGGTTTGACCACCATAATTAAGAGCAAAGTTCAAAATCATCCCCGTACCCTGCGCTGTTTGTTCAATCGCGCGCTGCACGGCATCTTGCGTACCCTTAGGTAGGCCCGCAACATCGCCCATAACTTCAACACGAATATTATTTTTAATCAATTCTGGTACAAAATCATTAAAAAAATCAATCGGTAATTGCATCAAAAAGTTAACTTCGTCATTCGGGCGTGACCAATTTTCGGTTGAAAAAGCGTACAGTGTCAATACTTCAATACCTAAGTCGCTGGCTGCAATCGCAACTTTTTTGACAGTTTTCATACCCGCTTTGTGGCCAGCAACACGTGGCATAAAACGTTGTTTTGCCCAACGACCATTACCATCCATAATAATGGCAACATGTCGCGGAATTTTGAGCTGGGAGACGGTCTTCGTCTCCTCATTTTTAATTTTAAAAAGCGCCAAAACGCTCCTCCTTCGTATGCAACCACTGAATGCATATATTGTATCTAACCTATTTTACCAGAATGGCGCGCAAGGTACAAAAAAATTCGATAAGAATTATCCTATCGAATCATTAAAATTATTGAACCGTAACACTCTTTGCCAAATTACGTGGTCGATCAACATCTAAGCCACGGTCAAGGGTCGCATAGTAGGCAATCAATTGTGCCGGAATGACTGTCAGCAATGGCATTAAGAGCTCATTGACCTCAGGGAGAACAAAAGCATCATCTGTTTTAGCCAAAGTCTTAGCGGCAATAATAATCGTATTGGCGCCTCGTGCTGCAACTTGTGCAATTTCACCACGGACAAGTCCAGCAGTTTTAGTCTGAGTCAGCAAAGCAAATACTGGTGTACCTTCTTCAATCAAAGAAATTGTACCATGTTTTAGCTCACCAGCTGCAAAACCTTCAGTTTGAACGTATGATATTTCTTTTAGCTTCAACGCCGCCTCAACAGCAACCGCTGCATCTAAGCCACGTCCAATATAAAATGCTGAACGACGATTCTTTAAGGCACTTTCAGCAATTGATTTGAAAGTGTCTTTTTGATCAATAATCACTTGCATTTCAACAGCAACTTTTGCTAACTCATTTTTTAAATCAAATGGTGTATGACCAACCGCTGCAGCCAAAATAGCTGTCACAATAATTTGTGCTGTATAGGCTTTTGTCGAGGCCACAGCAATTTCAGGGCCAGCCAACAATGGTAAGGCAAAGTCCGCTTCACGAGTCAATGTTGAATTCATGACATTAGCAATGGTTAAAGTTGGATAACCTTGTTTTGTGATATTATCCAGTACTTCACGTGAATCAGCTGTTTCCCCAGATTGGCTTAAGAAAATGAAGAATGGCTTTTTACTCAACAAGGGCTGCTCATAAGCAAATTCCGACGAAATATGAACTTCTGTTGGTGTTTGTGTCCACTGTTCAAAATATCGTTGCCCCACAAGTCCCGCGTGATATGATGTTCCAGCTGCAACAATATAAATGCGATCTGCTGCCTGAATAGCCTCAATAACTTCAGGAGCAATATTTTGCACCTGCCCTTCATCGTCAAAATAGTATTGTGACAAAGTACGTGCAACGATGGCCTGTTCATCAACTTCCTTTAACATATAGTAAGGATAAATTCCTTTGTCTGTTTCAGAAGCATCAATATCTAAATGAAAGGCCTCACGGGTAATTTGTTTGCCATTTGGATCAAACAAATCAATCTTTTGCATGTCAATGACAGCAATTTCCCCATCCATCAATTCAATAAAATCATGGGTCACGTCTAACATTGCTGTTGCATCTGATGTCACAACGTTGCCAACTTCAGAAACACCAATTAATAAAGGGCTCTTTTTCTTAGCCGCATACATCAAATCGGGTGTCTGACGATCCATTAAAAGAAAGCCATACGCTGAGTTACCATCTAACAAACTAATCATTCTGCGAAATGCGTCAAATGTCGACAAGTGGTTTTCCTTTGAAAATTTGTCAATCAATTGGACAGCAATTTCAGTATCTGTTTGTGAGTGAAGCTGAACGCCTTGTAAATATTGATCACGCAATGCTTCATAATTTTCGATAACACCATTGTGAACCAAGTAAAAACGTCCATCCTCGGACATGTGTGGATGCGCATTTTCAACTGATACACCACCGTGAGTTGCCCAGCGTGTATGGGCGATACCCGCAGTACCTTCAATACCCTTACCTTCTGTTGCACGTTCCAAATCAGCTACGCGACCTTTTTCTTTGACAAGAAAATCGCCTTTATCGCCGTCATTCACATAAACACCAGCTGAATCGTACCCACGATATTCTAATTTTTCTAGCCCTTTTAACAAACTAGGTAACACTTGATTAACACCTGTAAATCCGACAATTCCGCACATATATAGCCTCTTTACCAAAAATGGTTTACTTTTTATTTTTAACTAACAGTAGCTATTTTACAGTCTTTGTAAACTTTTGTCAAACAATAAAAATAAATTGGTATAGTCCTATTTTTATAATTGGTATAATTTAAAAATAACATAGTGTCAAAATACAAACCCTGCCATTATGGTATGATAGAAAAAACCTGAAAGTGAGATCTATTGTGACACAAATTGTAACTTGGCATATTCAAAACGCTAAAATTTTGGATGTTTTTAATCTTAAATTCGATGACACCGAGCTTTGGATTGACAATAACATGATTGTTTATCGTGGTCCTCGAGATGATCTTGCTGCAACTCACACATTTGATGCTGGCGGTCGATATATTGTCCCCGGTTTGATTGACGCACATCTTCATATTGAAAGTTCCCTACTCGCACCAAGTGAATTTGGAAAATTAGTAATACCTCATGGTGTTACCTGTGTCATTGCTGATCCGCATGAAATCGCTAGTGTAGCAGGTATATCAGGCATCCAATATATGCTCGAAGAAGCACGACAAACACCACTGCACATTCACTACATGCTACCATCCTCAGTCCCTGCAACGCCTTTTGAACACGCTGGAGCAACACTGCATGCCGAAGCCCTCAAACCTTTTTACAGCATTCCTGAAGTAAATGGTCTAGCCGAAGTGATGGATTATCCTGCTGTTGCGAACGGTGACACAGATATGCTTGAAAAAATCAACGACGCTTTAGCAGCAGGTAAACACGTTGATGGCCACGGTGCCGGTTTAAGCCGCGCACAACTTTCAACTTATCGTCAAGTCGGAATTGATACCGATCACGAAAGTGAAAACGCTACTCAAGCCTTAGCACGAGTCGATGCAGGATTTTCTGTCTTTGTGCGTGAAGGTACGGTAGAACGTGATGAGGAAGCCATATTACCAGCTATTACAACAGCCAATCACGCACATTTTTCATTTGCCACCGATGATAAAACTGCTAGTGACATTCAACATGAGGGGTCAATTGACTTTAGTATTAACCTCGCACTTCAAAATGGTATTGCGCCGGAAATCGCTTTTACTATGGCAAGTTATAATGCTGCCAAAGCCCATAATTTAAAAAACGTCGGCGCATTAACGGACGGATTCGTTGCTGATTTGGTTGTGTTTGATACATTAACACAATTCAAAGCCCAAGAAGTTATGGTAGATGGTCACTGGTATGAAAATAAGTTTTCAACTGTGACACCATTAGCAAATCAGTCCCTAAATTTCACATTATCCGCTACTGATTTAATCTTGCCACTGGCAGACAACGTTCCTGCACATGTTATCAACATTATGCCTCATCATATTACAACCCAGCACACCGTTGAAAACGTGCCAGTCGTTAATAATCACTTTGAGGCGAATAAAACATTTGCTAAAGTTGTTGTGGCTGAGCGTTATCACGACTTAGGACATGGTTTAGGTATCATTAAAGGCTTCGACATGGTAACTGGTGCAATCGGTTCTACGGTAGCTCACGATTCACATAACATCATTATTGCTGGTGTTGATGACAAGGATATGTTATTAGCAGCTGAAACGTTAAAGAAAATCGGCGGCGGACAAGTTGTCGTGATCAATGGTCAAGTGACCGCAATGCCCCTTCCAATCGGTGGCCTAATGTCTGATCAAGATTATCAAACGACTATTGATCAAAATCGCGCTTTAGATAAAGCTTTTTCAAAAATCAGTGATGTGCCATTTGATCCATTCTTAACACTCTCATTTATGGCTTTACCTGTTATTCCAAGTTTAAAAATAACAGATCAAGGTTTGTTTGATTTTGATAAATTTAGTTTTATTGATATTCAAGATGCAGGAGAATTTAAGTCATGAAAGCCTTTAGTATAACGCCACAAGACCTATTGTCAGTATTTTTGGGTCAAAAAACCTCTTTAATGGTTCCCTATACCGGTCAATTATTAATCGCGGCCAATAAAAATGATCAACGCCACTTACCATCAGAAATGGCCGGTGCAATCGTTGAAATTCAAGAGAATCAGCTCACATTAGTCAGTTTAGTTCATCCTTTTAAAATAGCATCGGAAGCGCAATTATTTGAAGTTGACAATCAACTAATTCAACGCGAACCCGTCAATTGGTTTGGTCCGCAAGCACTAGTCATTGAAAAAAAGATGAGCGATTTTGCTAAAAATTACGATGGCCCACGTGCAAAAAATGGCGGGATTCCGCGTAACTATATTCCTAATGAAATTGCCGCCCCAATCATTTTGTCTGATGACTATTGGCAAACTTATGCGCAATTCGTCAATGATCCCGACGGCTCATTTGCAGCTCAAATCAAACCAATGTTTGATTAAGTTACATAAAAACGTATCATCCAAGTTCTGGATGATACGTTTTTAATTACCAATAATAATGAGAGATAAACAATTGTGCGACGTTAAAATAGATTAAAACAGAAGTCAAATCTGACAGCGTCGTAATAAACGGACCACTCGCAACCGCGGGATCGAACCCTAATTTGTCAATTAATACCGGGACAAGATATCCCGCCAAATTGGCAACCATAATTGCAATCGCCATAGCAATGCCCACAGCTAATCCAAGTTCAAAATTGTGTTTCCAAATTGTCACGATTGCAAACACTGAAGCACCTGTCGCAGTCCCAACCAACAACCCCGCCAACACTTCGCTCCAAAAGTTTTTCCAAGCTGTATTGTCGGTTCCCACTGCCAATCGACGTACCGCCAGCGCTAATGCCTGCGTTCCAGCATTACCCGCTGTACCGGTAATGAGCGAAATAAAGACCGCCAAAATAGAAGCTTGCTTGACTAAACCATCAAATGAACTGATCAGTGTAGCCGTGGACATACCTAGTAATAGCAAGGCAATCAGCCACGGAATACGTTTTATCGCTGAATGCCATGGTGTATCGTCTGTTTGACTAACGTTAACGGCGGCCAAACCAGAATAATCTTCCACCGCTTCTTCATCAATAACATCAACAATATCGTCAACCGTAATCACACCCAGCAACAAATCATTATCATCAGTAACTGGAATAGAAAGAAAGTTATAATCAGCCACAATTTGTGCCACATCTTGCTGATCATCGCCAGCTTTAACACTAATAATTCGATCATTAGTGATATCTGACACCAACATATCATCAGGGTGTGTCAACAAATCACGCAATGAAATAACGCCGACCAAGTGTTTTTGGTTATCTAGAACATACACGTAACTAATCGCTTCAGCTTCAGCAGCTTGGTGTTTAACCAATCGCATCACTTCAACAACTCGCAAATCCTCAGTCACAGCCAAATACTCTGTTGACATCAAAGATCCAGCTGTTTGATCGTCATAATCAATCAGCTTACGCATTTCATCTGCTTCATCCTTAGGCATCAAGCTCAAGTACGTTGCAACCAAACGAGATGGTAGATTTTGCAAGACATCCGCCTCATTATCGGCGTACATGTTACGCAAAATTTCAGTCGCTTTTTGAGGCGGCATTTCTTGGAGTAATTCCCCAATGTCGTCATCATCCGCATCCAAATTATCGAAGACATCTGCCAAAGTCTCATCATCTAGTAAGCGCCATGCGACTGCTCGCATTTGTTCAGGCAAACTACTATAAACTTGGCCCATTTCAAAATCGTGCAACGCTTTAAATGAGACCACAAAATCCTCATCTTGACCTGAATGGATTAAATCGGCCAAGTGAGTGACAGTCTTTTGTAATTGTTCTGCAGTTTCTTCCAAACTTAATCAATATCCCTTAATGTTTTGAGATCCTCAGGTAATTTTGTATTAAACTCACGAAAATCTTCAATAAATGGGTCGTAAAATTTCATATGATAGGCATGCAACGCTTGACGTTGGAGCCCATACCAAAGTGGTCCATTATAAAGATCGTCACCCACTAATGGATGCCCAATGTTTGCAAAATGAACCCGTATTTGATGCGTTCTCCCAGTGTGCAATTGTACCTTGACACGCGTCATGGGATGTTGTCCATCTTCATCATAACGGCGTTCAACCCAGTATTCTGTTCGAGATGGTTTACCATCATCACGAACTTCACGCTTAATAAAATCGCCCTCAACACGACCAATTGGGGCGTTAATATCCCCGTGATCATCTGATATAATACCAGACGGATAAGCCAGATAAAATTTTTCCACAGTATGATCTTGTAACTGTTGATCTAATACAGCATGGGCGAATCGATGTTTTGCCAGCAAAACAATACCTGATGTATCCCGATCAAGTCGTGTCACTACATGAGGAACCAAATCTTGTGCCTCAATTTGTTCCAAATGGCCCTTAACTTGATTAACCAATGTGTGTAGCCGATCAGCATGTCCTGGCACTGTTGTGACACCATACGGTTTATCAACTACCAGCCAATGCTCATTTTCAAAAATGATGTTTAGAGGTTTGTAATCAGGTACGACGAGATCATTACTCTCTTCTACCGGCATCACAATCGTCACTTTATCCTCATCTTTTAAATAATCAGACGTATAAACTGGCTTCTCATTGACCAAAATCGCCCCACCATTATGTTTCATTTGACTAAACATACGGTGAGAAACGCCATGTTTTTGTAGAAACGTACGCACTTTGCGCGCTTCTGATCCAGTATAAGTCCAAGTAAACTGCATATTCTTATCATACACATCATTTGTCGACGTGTATTTTTCTCCTAAAAAATTTAAAATATTTATTCAATGTCATTGATGAAGGCATTTTGTACGCGACGCCAAAAATCGACGTGACGGTATCTAGCAAAATGGACACATTTTTCAGACACTCTAAATCGCAACTCTAAAATATGATCACTGGCAATTTCTCCCTGATCATACATCACCAAAAAGTTATTACTCTGCGGCCTCATTACAATTTCTTGATCACGAGGTACAATCAATGGTGATCCTAACGTTCTAAAAACACGATTGTTAATTGAAGCAATTTCCGACATTTGAATTGCTTGTAAAGCAGGGTGCAAAACAGCCCCACCATTAGCCTTGTTGTAGGCAGTTGAACCCGTCGGCGTCGCCACAGCAATACCATCACCCCTAAAACGTTCAAAAACTTCGCCACCTAAATAGATATCAGCGACTAGCGTACCAAGTGGTTGTTTAATGACGGCTTCGTTCAATGCCAAATATTGGCTCTTCTCACCACTCGTTTGAATAACTGTCAATTCTAACAACGGATAACTGACTTTTTGACCGTTGTCGTGGCTTAAACTAGCTACTAATTGATCTAATTCTGTGCTTAACCAATCAGTGTAAAATCCCAAATGTCCAGTATGTAAACCAACAAATCTAATATGGTCAATTCGGTTGACATAATGCTGAAAAGCGCCCAAAAGGGTGCCATCCCCACCAACAGAGACGACAATATCAGGCTCATCATTATCAACAGTCAAACCCTGTTTTCGCATTTCTAAAGCAAGATTTTTGGCAACAACACGACTGCTAACATCTTCATTGTTGAAAATAGCATACTTCATTCGACCGCTCTTATTTCACTTAATTCTTGATCTAAAGCAAATGTTGATTCTGATAATTTGGTGAGGCGATCAGCCAAATTATCACTTAATTCACCGTGTTTGTAACGCAAATCATGCTCGACTGTTGCCCAAAAATTCATGGCCATTGTACGAACTTGAATTTCCGCTAGTACTTTTAGTTCACCACTATACATTTGAACAGGATATTCAATGACGATATGATATGATCGGTAGCCTGACGGCTTGGCATTAGTCACATAATCTCGCTCTTCTAAAATTTGAAAATCCGTACGTTGTCTTAGCAAATCAACCACAGTATAGATATCTTCCACGTACTTGGTCATAATTCGTACACCAGCGATATCTTGTAAATCAAGTGATAAACGATTTTCGTCTAAATGACGTCGCACAATTTTTTCTTCAATAGAGGCCTGTGATTTGACACGGCCTGTCACAAATTCAATCGGTGAATCCTCACCGTTTTTTTCATATTGATCGCGTAATCCGCGTAATTTAACTTTTAATTCTGATACAGTTTGAACGTATGGTGTAAAAAAGATTTCCCAATCCATATTACTACCCCTTTTATACAATTTAAAACATTACTATTACATTTTAACATATTTTTGAGCCTACCATTTGTCAATCCCAATATTGACGGTTATACTAATATCTTGGATATTTATATTGTTTTACGTAGGAGAAACATCATGATCGACATTTACCACTTCGCTAATCCTTTATCAGAAAACTGTTTAGCCACCGAAGAATGCCTTGAAAAACTCACTCATACAGTTTTCCAAAAGGCGCGCTTACGCTTTATTCCACTCATCAATGAACAAGTCAGTGCCAAATTAATCCAAGGTGAGCAATCATTGCCGTTAATGGACATACCTTATGACAGAGAATCCCTCATTTGTCGTGTAATTCTTGATTTTAAAGCGGCACAAATTGAAGGCAATAAAAAAGCGCGACCTTTTTTATTAGCCTTACAGACTGCATTGATTAACAAAAAACAAGTTTACTCTCATTCATTGATTACTGCCATTGCCACACAGATCGGACTAAATCCCGACGACTTTTTAAAAAATCGTATGAGTCAAGAAGTCGTTCACGCGTTAATAATAGATCAAAAATTAGCATGGCGCTTACTGAAAAAATACCAAGTTACAATTGCAATTGATGACTCAAATACACTTGAAACCAACCTATTGACGAATTTTTCAAAAGAATCTCTAACGACACACTTCACACATTCACGCCAGCAATTTGTTGTTAATACAAAAGATTTGGTCTCCTCGGAAAACACCAAGACCTTTGCTTAACTTTTTCTCATCAAACGCCATCACCCCCCAAAAAAAAAATGACTCACAATTTTAACACAGTTATCAGTAAACACAAAAAAGCTTAATAATTCATCAATACAGATGAATCATTAAGCTTTTTTGTATGACGCTGTTACTTCACCAACTTGTCCCAAATCACAACTTGGTCGGCTGCCAATGACTTTGGTACATCAATGATTCTTTGATTGGCACTACCTCTGAATTGTAATGTTAAGTCCTTTTCTTCTTCCAAAAAACGACCATCAACCAAAATATCAATTAACGACAATAAACGCGCTTTATCATAGGTTTCGTTTTGCAATTCATCCCAAGTGTAGCCTGTCCAAGACCATATATCCTTTGAATGGCCAAACTCCTTACGGACTCGACGACACAATTTTAGACAAACATCCGTATTGAGAAACGGCTCTCCACCCAATAAAGTTAGGCCTTGAACATAATCTTGACTTAAATCTTCAATAATTTGGTCTTCTAATTCTTGCGTGTAAGGCTGTCCAAAATGGAAATTTTGAGCAGCAACGTTATAACAACCAGGACACAGAAACATACAACCACTTACATATAAGCTACAACGCACACCCTCACCATCAACGAAATTAAAAGCTTTGTAGTCAGCAATATAGTTCTGACTATACTTCTGCGCCGTCCATTCTTTGGGCATCGGATTGTTTGGTTTTCGCATAGATCGCGGCATTTTCAATCATCTCATTGGTTAGGTTCTTTTCACGCGAAATTATTTCAATATGTCGTCCATGAACCATAGGCCGTTGCTGTGGATTGCCAAGATAACCACACGTTCTCTTAACAACATCGCATAGCTCTGGGTCGTGATTGCCACATTCAGGACACATAAAGCCACGAGCAGTTGCCTTAAATTCACCAGCAAATCCACATTTAAAACATTTATCAATACAAGTATTCGTGCCCAAATAACCGACATGATCATAAGCCCAATTCCAAACAGCTTCTAATGCTTGTGGATTCTGTTTCAAGTTAGGATATTCACAATAATGAATAAATCCGCCCGACGCATATTTTGGGAAAGTCTCTTCAAAGCTTATTTTTTCAAATGGCGTCGGATGCTTGCGAACATCATAATGAAAACTATTGGTATAGTACTCTTTATCAGTAATATCAGGCACATCACCAAATTTTTGCTTGTCGAGGTGACAAAATGTGTCTGTTAGTGATTCGGCTGGCGTCGAGTATAAGCTATAATGATAACCACTTTCCGCTTCCCATTGTTGGCAGTATTCGTTCATTTTTTTAACAATGTCTTCGGCAAACTCATGTGCTTCGGGATTTTTTTCCCAATTTGCGCCAAAGAAAGTTAAGCACGTTTCGTATAATCCAACATAGCCCAATGAAATTGTAGCACGTCCATTTTTAAACACTTCATCAACTTTATCAGTTGCCTTGAGCCTTTTCCCAAAAGCGCCGTACATATAAAGCAGTGGTGCATTTTCAGGAACAGCTTCTTTTGTTCGTTCAATACGATACGATAAAGCTTCGTGGCATAGCGCCATTTTTTCATCAAAAATTTCCCAAAATAGTGCCATATCACCTTTCGCAAATAGAGAAATACGTGGCAAATTCACCGAAACAACCCCTAAATTCATTCGGCCAGAATTTACTGTGACACCATTTTCATCTTGCCAGCCTTGTAGAAACGATCGGCAACCCATTGGTGTTTTAAAACTACCAGTTAGTTCAACAATTTTGTCATACATTAACAAATCTGGGTACATCCGCTTTGTTGAACATTCAAGCGCCAATTGCTTGATGTCATAATTTGGATCAGTAGGAGCAAAATTTAATCCCTTTTTCAATGTGAAAATCAACTTTGGAAAAATAGCAGTTCGCTTTTCTTTTCCTAATCCCTTAATTCTGATATTCAAAATTGCTTTTTGAATTTCACGTTCAATCCAACTAGTCCCCAATCCAAAATTAACGGTGGTAAATGGTGTTTGTCCTTGTGATGAGTACATTGTATTAATCTCGTACTCCAAAGCCTGCATTGCATCATAAATATCTTTGCGTGTTTTTTCTTTAGCGTAGGCGTCACGCTTGTCTGCAACTACCCATTGTTTGGCTTCGACAATATGTTTGTCATAATTCATCTGCGCATATGGTGCCAATAATTGATCAATACGATTTGCTGAACAACCACCGTACTGCGACGAAGCGACATTAGCAATAATTTGCGCCATCTGTGCTGTCGCTGTTTGAATAGAATGTGGTGAATCTACCCACGCATTGCCTATTTTATAACCATTCGTCAGCAAATTATCAAAATCGATTAAACAACAATTTGTTGCTGGCGTCACAGGTGAATAATCTAAATCATGCCAATGAATGTCGCCGCGTAAATGTGCTTTAGCAACAAGTGGCGGTAACATTTGTAGTCCCAAGGCCCGACTAGCTGCCCCAGCTTCCAGATCACGTTGCGTATTGAACACGCGACTATCTTTATTTGCATTTTCATGCACAACTGATTCATCTCGTGAAAATAATTTTTCGATTCTTTTTTGGACATTAGCGGCATCCGAAAAATTTTGTTTTTCAGCTTGATAGTATGACTCATATTCGTTAACAGCATCTAATTGTTCATAATTTGTGAGTAACGAACATAATAGATTACGAATTTCAGAAGTTGTCACACTCACTTGAGAATCCAAATATTGATACAAATCATGACTAATCGCATCAATAATATAGTTTGATAGATTGAGTTTCGTCAAAATAAAATTAATTTTGTACGCGTAAAATTGTGTTTCTTCACCACTTTGCTTAATGACTGTTAAATGGGGTAAATTGCTAAGTTTCATCGTATCGCTCATTACTAAACTAATTCCTCCAATGCTTTTTTGAATTGTTATAATTAAGATGTTACAACTATTCTTTGCATAAGAATAGGACAAAAAGTGTCCCCTATTACCGCATTAATCTCAAGACTATTGATATAATCGTGTTCTAAGGGTTAAAAAAATTTATAATAATAGACATTCAACTCAAATGTTTTGTTACACACCACAAAAAAAGACAAATCAGTTACCCACTGATTTGTCTTTTTTATTTATGCACGTGCAAGGCTTGCTGCACCAATCACACCAGCATCATTCCCTAATTCAGCTAATTTCACGCGTGTTGAATTACGAACAGTTGGAAAAGCAAACACTTTCCAATTTTCTTCAACACGAGCTCGCAAAAATTCACCAGCAGCAGCTACACCACCGCCAATAACAATTGCAGATGGGTTCAAAATATTTGACATTGCTGCCGTAGCATATCCGAGATAATATGACACTTTGTTGACAACCTCATTAGCTAAAAAGTCACCGTTTTTTGCTAAGTCGAAGACAATTTTTGATGTCACTTCCTCGCCGTCATCAATCATCTTTTTCAACTTGGAGTTACCGACATACTCTTCTGCCAAGTCTTGTGCCAAATGGACCACACCCGTTGCGGAAGCATATTGTTCCAAGCAACCACGATTACCACATGTGCACAAATAACCATTTGGCTCAACAACCATATGACCGACCTCACCACCGGCACCTACTGTACCGTGAATCAGCTGACCATTTGCCACCAAACCACCACCAACACCAGTGCCTAATGTCACAAATGACACTTCATCATCGTTGTTTCCGGCACCTTTCCAAGCTTCGCCAAGCGCTGCTGAGTTAGCATCATTGTCAATCGTCAATGTAAATCCAGTACCAGATTCAATATCTGCTTTAACTGGCTGCTCTGTCTTCCAATTAAGGTTAAAAGCCCCTGTTACCGTACCAGTAACCCGATTAACAGTACCTGGTGTTCCCATTCCGATACCGATAATACGATCATGATCCAGTTGGTACAAATCAAGGTGGTGATTAATTGATTCCACAATATCTGGAACAATATGAGAACCATCATCTAGAATATTTGTTTTGATTGACCATTTTTGCTGAATTTCACCTTGATCTGTCAAAATTGCAAACTTGATAGTTGTACCACCAAGATCGACACCGATAAGCTTATCTTTTGCCATGATAATTATAATAATGTTGCCCGATCTAACGACTGCAAGTTCACTGGACAGCCTCAATGAAGGCAACATATTTCCTCCGTATGAATTGATTACTTAATCATTCTAACAGATATGACTAGCCAAGTGCAAGCGGTTTCACAGTCTAAATAAACAATGATAGTCAATCACTGGGACTTTCAAGTTCCAATCGGTGTTCGTGTGCCAAAATGACTTTCATTGTTGCATACATTTTTGGTTGAATAATATCTGCTTTATATAAATTGTCCACTTCTAAGGCAGCCATTTCGATATCCCATAGCCGCTTTCCAACATGAATATACACACCGAATTCTTTTAAATATTGTAGAACATCATAAAAAGTTTTCATGATTTGCAACGCTCCTTATATATCAACGTTTAAGATATTTTTTGAGTTTACTAGTTCACTTATGCTCTCTTGGCATTTCTTTGTTAGTAAACTGATATGTACTTATAATTAATTATTGCTTTCATCTCTTGAATTCAAATAGTTAACAATCTTTTTAACATAGTCCATATTAATTAAACCAGCAAAAAACTCACCATTCTCACTCATCACAATATTATCAGGAGATATATACTGTTTATATCTCTCATCTTTTAAGATACAATTTTTCATATCTTCATTTGCCGATAACAAGACCAACAATGCTTTTTTAGACAATAGCGTTCGTTCTCCGTCAGTTTCCCGATAAAAATAATAGCGACGTGTAAAACCCGCTGTCCTGTTTCCAATATTCCACAAAACATCTTTCCAACTATGTTTTTCAAAAATACCATACTTCACATCACTATTACTCATATTTGTAAATCCCCCTTAATTTATACAGATACACCAAGTAAACATATCACATCTATTCAATAAATAGCCATCACAGTGATTTCCTGACAAAGTTATTTTTTAGGATTTTTCAAATTCATTTTTTGAATAAGATTATGTCCGCTATCAGCCAAATAAAAGGCACTACACTTGTAATTCATCATGTCTCAATTTAATTAACTCATCCCCTTTGTTGTGCGAGTTCGTTTAATATCCTTTTAAAATCTTCTTAACTAATCAATCAGTATATTGTTTAGTTGTATACTGATAGTTGGCTAGAAGGAGGGAAAATATGTTAGATGTTGTCGTTTCGGTGTTACATCTTGTAATTTTTGTGAGTGCGATTGGAAGTTTTATTGTATTGAAATCACTATTCAATACGTTTACTAAAACACAGAAGATATGGGTAGCAATTCTGGTAGTGTCTGTTGTTATTTCATTTATCATTTCATTTTTTACTAATGAGATGCCAGATATTATCCAAGGATATAAAGATGGCTTCAATGCCGGCAAATAACCTGTTCAACATCGTCATACTTGATGATGTTTTTTTGTGAGATCAACGACTTTAAAAATTGTCAGTATAAAGGCGGTCGTTCTATCTGACTTGTAATCTGGTTAAGTTATTTGTTTAATGACATAACGTAACCAGTGCCTTTTTTTAGATCAAGATATTTTAGAACATGCCAAAATATCTTGAAAAACCAACGTCTGGTTTGTTTAGCTGATTCAACAATTTTAACGCAGGCTCAGAAAGTTTCTGATTATTAATAATAACTGATTTCAAATCATATACTAAATTTTTAACAACGACTTTTTCGCTCTGTTGCTCATCTCTTAATTGATGTATCGCTTTACTGACAAATTTTTGTTCTGTTTCATTAACTGAAATTGTTATTAACTCATCAATTAAATTGTTTTTTCGCTCGCTCATGTTGTCACCTCTTGACACTGATTTTACGCCAAGGCTATTAGTGTCGCAAATTATGACTTTAATTGTATTTTTATGTTAAATACCAAACTAAACAACCATCCGCTCTTACTGACATTTATATATTTAGTATATATGTAATTAATTCAAAATTATGAACTGAGCTTAGAAGTTTTCATGATTTTACGCCCATAAAGACAGTCAATCCGATTAACAACAATGTCAATAATACCATCACTAGCCGAACATGCCAGCTGAATTTCCCGTTACGACTATAAAAACCAAAAATCATGGCAAACATTACCCCGCCAATGAAGCCACCAAGATGACCCCAAAGATCAATGTTTGTAGCAGAAAAACTTGACAACAATGTCAATAAAACAAACAATCCCATCATTGATCCTAATGCCCTTACGTTGGGGTCATGACGGTACTGATAGGCAAATATCATTAAGCTACCAAACAAGCCGAATAATGCTGTCGAGGCACCCACTGAAATCGTATTTGGCGAAAATAAATACGAAAAAATATTACCGGAAATACCGGAAAAGAAGTATAAGCCTAAAAATTTGCGGCTACCAAAAGCGTCTTCTGCTATCGGACCAATAAACCATAAAGTCAGCATATTAGTGGCAATATGCATAAAACCAGCGTGTAAAAATATAGGCGTGATTAAACGCCAATATTGCGAATCGCCCTTGATATAAGGCCCCCACTTAGCACCTACTTGGACCAAAAAATAGCTATTGTCGGTTGTCCCACCACTGACGACCAGCTCAATCAAAAAAACAACAACTGTTACCGTCAATAATATCGTGGTTACTGGTGCAACTACATAATGTGTTTTTAACGTTTTCATAGTCCCCATTTTAACAGATTATAACCATTGTTGCTTGCATAAACTATTCTACCTTCATATCATTTTTAATAGTCCTATGTTAAAATGACAACAATTAGTTATGTAAGGAGAACAACCAATGCTTGGTATTCTATTAGTCCCATTCTTTATTTTGATAGCTTTTATTTATTTAATCACTTTTATGTTCGTTAATACATTTGGTGTTGTTTCGCGACTCATTTTTGCCATCGTGATTATATTATTACTATCTTTTATCGTGAAAAATTTCTGGGCTGTCGTTGGTTTCATTGTATTAATTGCATTTGCTTTCTGGATTCGCCAGAGGTTTATTCAACCACACATGAATCATCAAACGCAACAAGACCCATCGACATTTGATGGCGAGTTCGAAGAAGTAGATAAAGACAAGTAATTATTTGGGTTCAATTTAATCAAGTTGAGCCTTTTTATTTGCATATAAATGACCAAACAAAAAAGCATTCAAATAATCAAATGCTTTATTTCAACGACGATCTTTCAACCGCTGTTGCATCAAATACTGATACCTTGCGTACCAAACGTCTACATAACCTTGCGAAAACGGACCTGTGCCAGCGTTAATCCAATCAACCAAAATTTTGACATGTGCTTTTAAAATCTTATCAATTTCTGGTGGATAATGCCATTTCTTACTGTGAGCTGCATATTCATCAGCGTCCAGTAAATGTTTTTCGCCATCTGGAAACACTTTAACATCAAGATCGTAATCAATATATTTAAGCGCCTCTTTATCCAATACATAAGGAGATGCGAGATTACAATAATACGATACGCCATTATCACGAATCATCGCAATGATGTTAAACCAATACTTTTTGTGGAAATAAACAATGGCTGGTTCGCGTGTCACCCAACGCCGACCATCGTCTTCAGTCACTAAAGTATGATCATTTAGGCCAATAATCGCGTTCTCACTAGTTTTTAAAACCATGGTATCGCGCCAAGTTCGATGCAACGAGCCGTCGTGCTTATAGCTTTTGATCGTGATGAAATCACCTTCGCGTGGCCCGCGACCTGGTTTATCAACGCTCATAACGCTACCTACTCTTCTAACACCGAATTTCTATTTCAGTATACCACAATTTACTAGTCGTCTTCCAGCACTAAATTGGTCAACACACTGTCAATTAAATCGGAAGGATACCCTTTTGCGTAAAGGCCCTTTTTCGTTTTAAACTGGCGTTTTGAATTATCGTCACGATGATAGCGTCGCCATAATTTATCGGCTTCTCTTTGAATATTTTCTATCTCTGACTGCTCATCATTTTCTGCCTCTAAATCACTCACAACATTTTGTGCAATATCAAAAGAAAAGCCTTTCTTAGCAAGTGCCGCAATGATTTTTTGTTGCTTACTGCGTGTTGATTCTCGTTTATACGTGACAGCTGCTTTCTTGGCGAGTTGTGTTACAATGATGATTTGTTCCTCATCAGTGTATGTTGCTAATGCTTCTTCAATATTGATATCCGACACACCCGCTTGTTTAAGCGCCATTTTAATGACAATTGGTCCCTTTGGACTAATTGTTTTTTTAGTGGCAACATAATGGATGGCGTAATTAAGATCATCAAGATAATGTTGCGCCTCTAATTGACTGATCACTTGCAATTGCACTTGTTCAGGAATTTCTTTATCGTGCATTTTTTGCTGAACTTGTTTTATTGTTCGAAGCGAATGACCAAGATAGTTCAGGGCAACGCGCATTGCTTTCGCTACTTCGTCGCTCAATTTAATATCAGCAATCAAGTCATCATCTAGTTCGCGCCCTTTCGCTAATCCATATTTAATCAGGACACTTTCAGATACACCAAACGCAAATTGATTATCTAAATCAATGTTATATCGACCAGCTTGTTTTTGAACTGAAATTTTGGTTATTATTTTCATAACGATGTGATATTTCTCCTCTGTCAACCAAAATCAGCCTGAAACACAATAAAGTTTCAACTCACCAAGTGAGCGCCAAAAGTCATGAACATCAAAATGAAAAAAAGCAAACATAGTGCCACTACCAACACACTAACAACAAAGTCTTTATTAACCAAATACTGATGTTTCTGCGTGATTTCATTTCTTTTGTGATACCATTCTCGACGATTTTGATTGCATACTATACTGGCTAATATCATACCAAAAAAGCACAATACAAGTACAGCAACGCTCACCCAAAAATTAATCTGTGTATTTTGGGTCAATTGTGGCACTGCTCCTAGCAAAATCATGATTGCCTCCAAATTTATTTTTTCATTTTTGTTCTGGTTGGGCTAACCCATGTTCCTTGTCCAGCTAATCCCAAGACACTTTTCAGGGCTGGAATGAAAGTGACAGCTATTGTAATGGCATTCATTTGCCAATACCAAGCCATGTACATGGGTGCAAATAAGAGATATTTTAATTTTGCACCGTGATTATCAAGCACCAAGGACGCAACTAACTGCCAAATCCCAACCATTGAGATAAATGCTGAGAAGACAAAAACCATGTCTAACGTGTGAATGAGTTGCTCCGTGTCATTAGTGAAAACAAAATAAAATAACTTGAGCGCCAACCAACCAGTGAATATCAAATAATAAAAACTCCATATTATACTACCTGTTTGATCCAATAGAAGCACTATTTTAGCAATATTTTTGATAGGATGCTTAAAAATACGCGAAAAATTAGTCACCCATGCTTCTGTGCCACCCTTTGCCCACCGCTTTCTTTGACTATATAGCATACCTAACGTGCTTGGTACATTCATATAAAACATAATATCTGGTGCAAATACGGCTTTCCATCCGCTAAATTGTTGATCCCAAGCAATCGATATGTCTTCGGTTGCACGATCCTGACGGAATCCCCCACAATCAAGAACGGCATCCTTGCGATACATTGTGTTAGCGCCGGAGTACGCGTACATATTGCCGAGAACACCCATTTGAGAGCGTTTAATGATACCCACAATGCTGGAAAATTCAACGGTTTGCGATTTTTCCAATAGCAAAGAGCGATTTTGGACATCCATATTAGCTGTGACAGCAGCAACATTTTGACCACCAGGTCGCAAAAAATAATTCATGTATTTCCATAATCCGTCTGGCGCACAAACCGTATCCGCATCATTACTCAAAATATAGTCACCACGACAAAAAGATAACCCGATATTAAAAGCATGTGCTGAAGTGAACCCAATAACTTGGACAAAATAAAAAAATGTCCAGAAAGTTATTGGGTTTTTCTATGTCTAAATATTCAAATGAATTTAAATTAATAATCGTCAACGAATGGCTGGTTGGTCAAAATGGCCTGAAAAAGTTAGCGAAAAAATACAACA